>JBAZOX010000006.1:0-22017 GCA_041648535.1 Desulfobacteria bacterium
TGCCAGTATAAGCGATATACCGTATTCAAGTTCTGAGTCTCTCCTTATAACCCGTAGATTAAACTCATCTTTGTAATTACGGTTTTCATCTATAGCCTGTTTAAAGTAACCTAATGCCGTGGTATAATCACCATTCATTAGGAAGTAATGTCCGTAGTTGTGATTTACAAAGATGTTCATTGGTGGAGTCTTCCAGTCTTTCTCCTTCTCCTTAATAAGATTAAAGGCATCCTGTATCTTGCCAAATTCATATAACGTGAATATCTTTCTGGATGTTGCTGTTCCTTCACCATAAGCATTATTTCTTTTTCGAAACTCCTCTATGGCCCTATCAAAATAATGGATAGACCTCACTTCATCGCCAATTGACTCGTAGTGAAGGCCAACACTCATAAATATGTAAGGAATACCCCAGTCAGAGGTTATACTGGCTCCCCTTAACTGAGCTACGTATTTTTCCGGCAGCTCGTTATCGTATGGACCGTTCAACTCTATTTTGGCAAGCCATTTTGGCGGTGCCGGCATGTGAGTACATGCCGATAATACAATAATAACTGAGCAGAGAAGGGCATATAAACATCTCTTAAAAAAACATTTTCCCATAATTTCCTCCAGAAATGTGCGTTGTTCCTTAAATACTAATTTCGCAGTCTGTTGTCAAGCAAGGGATGGCGGGGTGACTATTCTGCCTCCCCTAAAAAGACAAAGGCTCCCCAGTAGTAGGGATTGTCGGAGCCGTAGCGGGCCTTCACCGTTTCCCGTTGTGTGAGAGCCGCATGGCGAAGGGCCTCGGCGCGGTTCATTTTGCCTGATTGCAGGTTCTTGTAGAAAGAAACCATCAGTTCTTTTGTCTCCCGGTCGGGGACCTCCCAGAGACTCATGACAAGGCTCTTCGCGCCCGCCTGGGTAAAGGCCCTTCTCAGTCCATAGACCCCTTCACCGTTCTTGATGTCTCCCACCCCCGTCTCACAGGCCGACAGGACCACCAGATCGGTCCCCCGGAGATTCAGGCCGAGAATCTTCTCTGCCGTCAGGATGCCTTCTGTGACGCCCTCCTGGGCCAGGGAACGGTTGGCCCCAGCCAGCGCGAGACCGGCACGAAGGAAGGGGTTCTCAATGCGCACAGGTTTCTTGGGAGATGGTTTATCCTTTCCAATAATGGCAATACCCCGGCTTTTGTCATCCATCAGGGAAGACCAGTCCTGATCCGAGAGGAAGAAGCCATGGGTGGCCAGATGCAGAATTCGGGGGCTTTTCTTTTCCATCAGTACAGACTCCCGTGCATTTACCCCGGTGTAGGTATCGGAAGCTGAACGGCCCAAAATGGCGGCTATGGCCTCCACTTCCTCCTTTGTTCCCGGCAATCGTGAGAAGCTAATCCCCTGCATCTGACGAGAGCGGGTCAAGGGTCTTTCTTTTTCTCCTGTTGTTTGTTTGGCAGCAAGGTCAAAATCCGGGTCGCCTATCAAGAGGGTTTTCTGTCCTTTTTCCTTTATCATGCCGTAACCGGCAATATCCCTCCCCGCGGAGACATAGTGAAAAGTATGCGTCTCAATGAGATAACGGCCTTTGTCATCCCGCAGAATCTCAAAGGGGATGAGGTTGAGGCTGCCGTCAGGGGAAAGGAAGATTTGTCTTGATTTGCCGAGGGCTGATGTCAACGGGGTGAAGATCAGCCGGTGGAGATCGTTGCTCTGTTTCGCCAGGACATTGGGCGGGGCTTTGCTGTTTCCCAAGGACTTCTTGAAGGCCGCCGCCTGCTGGTCAATACTGTCTGCCTCGCCGAGATCAACCAGAGAGACATCGGAATCTTTTCCAGGAGAGAGGACAAACGCGAGGTAGCGTGAGGTGCCCCACTTGCCGGTTTTGAAATCAAAGTCCTTCATCCGAGCCATCTCGATGAGTACCGCACCTTTGGGTAAAGCGGAAGCGACAGTGGAACTGGTGGCTATTCTTGTCTTTCTTTGCTGGGCAAAGGTTTGACTCAGACGGCTGAGTTGCCCCTCCAGGGTTTCCTTTTGGCTCGTGAGATCAGCGATGCGTTTCTGATAGGCTTCAGGGCCTTCCTTACCGGGACTTCCTAAGACGAGTCGTGCCAGTTCCTGCCGGATACCGGTCAGCTTCCCGAAGATTTCTTGTGCCTGGGGGTTGTCGCCAGCAGTGAGGACATCCTGAATCCGCTTCTGGGCTTCAAGAAGGATACCCTTCCGGGCGATCCAGATGTCCAGGGCGTTCCTTATGGCCTTGGGGTTGTTAGGGAAGTGTTGCCGGATGAGGGTGAAATAAGCATGAAGATTATTCTCACGGGTTGCCAAGAACTGCGTCTGCTGGGCTTCCGGGGCAAAGCCGAGGATCTGTTCGATCTGCCTGAGGTCACTCACCTGAGCACGTTCCATGAGGACGAGGGACTCATCGTTCTGTCCCTTGGCAGCGTAGAGTAACGCCAGGTTATTCAGGGAAGTTGCGGTACTGGGATGCTCCGGCCCCAGGGCCTTCTCTCTGATTGCCAGAGCTCCTTTGAAGAGGGGTTCCGCCTTGTCAAAGGCACCCATGGTGTAATAGAGCGCGGCCAAGGTGTTCAGGGATAGGGCGGTGTCGGGATGCTCCGGCCCCATAATTTTCTCTCGGATCGCCAGGGAGCGCTTACATAGGGGCTCTGCTTTGTCATAGTATCCCATAGTTCTATAAAATTCGGCCAGGTTGTTCAGGGATTGTGCGACATCGGGATGATCCGTTCCCAGTGCTTTCTCAAGAATTGTCAGGGATCGCTTATATAGGGGCTCCGCCTTATCGTATGCCCCCATGTCACTATAGAGTGAGGCCAGGTTATTCAGGGATTGTGCGACATCGGGACGATCTGTCCCCAAGGCTTTTTCTTTGATAGCCAGGGAGCGCCTATGTAAGGGTTCCACCTTGTCATAGGCCCCCATAGTGTGATAGAGCAAAGCCATGTTATTCAGAGATTGTGCGATATCGGGATGATCTGCCCCCAGGACTTTTTCTTTGATCGCCAATGACCGCTTAAATAAGGGTTCCGCCTTGTCGTAGTATCCCATGGTTCTGTAAAGTTCGGCCAGGTTGTTAAGGACTAGGGCGACATCGGGATGATCTGGCCCTAGGATTTTTTCTTTGATCGCCAATGATCGCTCATATAAGGGTTCAGCCTTGTCGTAAGCCCCCATGGCTTTATAGAGTGCCGCCAGGTTGTTCAGGGATTGGGCTACGTCGGGATGGTCATGTCCCAGGACTTTCTCCCTGATTACCAGGGAACGCTTATATAAAGGTTTGGCCTTGTCATAGGCACCCATATTGTAATAGAGTAAAGCCAGATTGTTAAGGGAGTTGGCAGTGCTGGGATGATCCGGTCCCAGTGCCTTCTCAAAAATAACCAGGGACCGTCTGTATAGGGGTTCCACCTTTTCGTAAGAACCCATAGTATCGTAGAGTGCCGCCAGGTTGTTCAGGGATACGGCGGTGTCGGGATGATCTGGCCCTAGGATTTTTTCTTTGATCGCCAAGGATCGCTCATATAAGGGTTCAGCCTTGTCGTAAGCCCCCATTGATCGATAGAGAGTGGCCAGGTTGTTCAGGGCTAGGGCGACATCGGGATGGTCTGGCCCTAGGACTTTTTCTTTGATCGCCAAGGATCGCTTATATAGGGGTTCCGCTTTGTTGTAGGCCCCAATAGTGTGATATAGTTCGGCCAGGTTATTCAGGGCTAGGGCGACATCGGGATGATCTGGCCTCAGGACTTTTTCTTTGATCGCCAATGACCGCTTAAATAAGGGTTCCGCCTTGTCATAGGCCCCAATGGTGTAATAGAGTGTGGCCAGGTTATTCAGGGCTAGGGCGGTGGATGGATGATCCGGCCTCAGGACTTTTTCTTTAATCGCCAGGGATCGCTTATATAAGGGTTCCGCCTTGTCGTAAGAACCCATTGCTCGGTAGAGTTCGGCCAGGTTGTTAAGGGATAGGGCAACATCGGTATGATCTGCCCCTAGGACTTTCTCATAAATTGCCAGGGATCGTCTGTAGAGTGGTTCCGCCTTGTTGTAGGCCCCTGTGGTGTAATAGAGCAAGGCCAAGTTGTTCAGAGATTCTGCGACATCGGGATGATCCGGCCCCAGGACCTTCTCACGGATTGCATGAAATCTTTCCGCTATGGGGATAGCCTCGGCATAGCGGCCTTGCTGATAGAGTCTTATTACCTCCCCGTTCAGTTCCTTGGCCTTCTGAAGAGAGTCATCACTTGATACGGCCGGTTTAAAATCAACTGAGCGAATGAAATTCGTACAATCACCAGTTACCCCACCAGTATCTCTAATAGTCACTGAGTAATTTTTTACCTGAGTTACTTTATCATTATCAAAAAAAACTGTAACAAAATTATCGACTTTGTAGCCAGTACGGCAGTAATGCCAAGCCATCATAGAACCAGAAAACTCGCTCTTAGCTGGAGGCCCCATTATTTGTTGAACTTCGTTTTTTGTCATTCCTGGACTAAGCGTCAAACTCTTTTGAATGGGTTGTTGCGTGTATATAATTGCACAGCCTGTTAAAAACAAGATACTGATTGTAAAAAAGATTCTAAACATTATTTTACCTATTTAATATTGTCAGCAGTGCAACACATATACATGATTGATTCAAAGCCACATTCCCCCCGAGCGGAGCGAGGGGGGAATGTGGAAATAAGCGGGGGTTGTAAGCCATCTAAGCCGTCCGCTTGATTGGGTGGTTATAAATGAAGCCAGTTATAAAGGTAGTGGTAATTACCATTTTAATTGCAATCATCATCGGTGCAATTGTGGGGGCCAGCAAAACCCAAGCTTTGGCTCCCATGTGCATCAAAACGCAAACTTCGACTCATTTGGGTGATACGAGTCTTATTGAGGTCAAAGCCATCGATATATGTTGCCTCCATCAAAATAAAAACGTCAATCTTGAATTTTTTGGCTTCTTCAATTATGTTGATCGGTATATCATCACCTCCCTGCAAGGAAAAGCGTTGCTTTGGCCCAATAAAGCTTGGTACTTGTACGGTATGCCAATTTACCAATGGAAATGGATCAATAATCTTCTCGGAATGTTGAGAGGCTATCCAGGAAAATCGTATAGAAATGTGTCGAGCTGGCATATTGCCAGTATTCTCTACATTAATAACAATCCCACAAACAATGGGTTTATCGGGAGGATAAGGAGTAAGGATTGGATCAGCAAAATAGACATAGGCTCGATCTCGCAAACGAGACGTTTTGTCTTGCTTATTCATAACACAATATTGAAAGATCAGTGCAATGAATTGGAGAAAAGCACAGATAGCTATGACAATAGTGGCCCACATCATCACCCGATTGAGAGACGTTCCGTCGCCTTTATTTGTTGCCTTATCGGTGTGTGTGCTGCGTATGGCAAGATTTTGATGGTTATTGGAGTCTTTTGCGTCTTTTGTGGTTTGTTTTTGATAGTGGTTACTGGTTTTAGATGGAGTTGGGGGTGGTTCATTTAAACATATTCCCATTCCCATCAAAAGGAACAACGTCAAGCAAGTTAATATGATTGTTTTCTTCATGTTTTGCATCCTATTAGGGAACCTTTAGGGACATTGTTTCTATTTATGATATTTATAGCCATAATGTTGTTCAGCCCTCTCGATTGCCTTCGTAACACCTGATGTATTCATGCCCACCTGCCGCCCTATCTCAGCCACCCAAAGGCGGCCAAGCTCATCTCTGCCCCGCAAAGCAATTACAGCTCGCGTATCGCTCAAGAAACCATGTCTTGTCCTGATTGTCATCAAATATATCGGCTTTGTTGATCCCCCGCACCATGATTTGATGCAGAGCACCGGGAATATCCAATCGTGCTTGTTACGGCATGGTACTATCCTATAGAAAAACCGACTGCCTGCCAAGTAATTTATTAATTATAAACAACGTCCCCAAGTACCTCCCCCTATACCTATAACTCCCTCCAGATATGAGAGCTTTGAAGAAGTATCCCCTGAGAGCGAAATCACAATAGTTCAGGCCAATATCCTTAATGGTGACTTCTGGGCTATTAAATCAAAGTGTTTATCTCGGTGCAGAATTGATGCACCATTTTCAATACAGAGCAAGGCGATGTATGTGTCTATGAGAGGCACAATAACCCCCTTTCTGAAAAGCTCAAAGGAAAATTCAGCCAATTTTTCCCAAAACTCCTCAGGCACAGATAGGTATGACAACCCTTTTAGAAGTTCGTTTAATCTATAGAATTCCTTTTTGTTCCTGACACCTCTTAAAAGTTCAGCCTTTATGATTCCGGGAAGTAAAACCCGCCCTTTTAAGACCAAATCCCTTACAATATCTCCAAGGACACTATCACCTCCATGCCGAAAGGATTCAATCCATGCGGAGGTATCTATAATGACTTTATCCATCTTCTCTCATCTCTTCCAAGTCTTTGATCATATATCCAAATTCATAGTTTCCAATGAGTGATGCCAATTTCTCCCGCCTTTTAACCTCAAGGTACGTCCTTATCGCCGAAGTAATAGCCTCCTTTTTGACCGTAGTCTTGGCCTCTCTCAAGAGTTCATTTATCAGTTCGTCTTGTATATCAATAAGAGTCCTCATTTAAACCACCTTTTATATATAGATTGTTACTCCTTTAATATATATTTCAAATTGTCATTCTGTGTCAAGGAAAAAATTGGGTCTTTTTCATACCTGTTGCTGGAATTAGTGCACTACCATTCCCCTATTTGTCCCTTCAATCATTAACCCGAAGCTGACGCTGGATGGCTTGAGGCTTAGTTTCAATCCCCCGAAGGGTCTTTAGTTTCTGAAAGTCCTTCGGCTATTCACCTTTGAGATCCGAAGAGTTTATGACCCAGCTTCATTCTATCTTGGTCCCATCGCTTTATCAAATAGTACTTTTCACCCTCAAATACACGAACAATACTCTCAAAATACTCTTCACACCCCTTTATGCCCATATGCCCTGTTTTGTTAACAAACGATAAAATCCGGGAATGATAAAAAGGAACCATTGCTTCAATAATCTGCTCGTGAGTAATCTCATTATTTCGATAAGCAATAGCAAAATTAAACAGGATCCTGGCCCAGAGGTCACTGGGATAATAAAATCCCTCTTGGGACATCGTCTTAGTCTTACTAACCTCAATTAACTCTGGTTGGGGAATAATCTTTTTCCACGCCTTCCCATATTTTTCAAAACCGGAGATAAAACTATTATATAAAGCATCTTTGTTGACATTTACCACCGGAGGTTTCTCATCGACCCCAAGACCAAATCCGAAGATACTGCTTGGCAAACTCGCTGAAGTATCTTTCCAGAGATACTCAAAATCAATCATCAGATCGAAAAAGGTCATAACCACCTGTTTAAACATGGGACCCAGATCCTTAGCCGGATCCTTGGCCCTATGACTCTTAGGAGAACCTAAAAAGGTCTGGCATACCTTAAAGCGACGGGCGATAGCAATGGTAGTCATCCAGATGTCGATCCCAAAATTGGCAACCTTTTCATTCCAGAGTTTCTCTGACAAAAAGGCCCTGGCCATTCTTCCGCAAAATCCAAAATCTCCCCCAATAGGCTGCCTGACCCTCAGCCCGAAAAGAGTTCTTAGGAGTGGATAGGCAATATGATTGGTAATAGAACCATCATATTTATGGCGAACGTAAATCGGGGTAACGTAATTAAAACCTGCAAAAAGGGGTTCGCCAAGGTATTGGATCCACTGGGGGGTAATGCTTTTTAAATCGGCATCCACTACCACCACCGCCTTGGCCTGGAGTTCAACAGCTGCCTCAAATATATTCTTGAAATTATTCCCCTTCCCCTTTACCCCTTTTGGAGTAGAGATATATATTTTAGGAACCTTTGTCGGGGTATTCATAAAGGCATCCATCGTCCCATCCGGTGAATTGTTGTCCACATTGATAATTACCGACTTTTTGTCGGGGAAATACTCTATCAGTCCCCGACTGGCTATATCAGTGGGATATGCAATAGAATCAGCCTCATTGTAGGAAGGTATACCTACAATAATGTCCACGCTCTCAACATGATCCGGGTTTTCAACTACAATGTCCATTTTTACCTCCCATACTTGACCCTATTTTAGTCTTCTTAATTAGTTCATCCTTGATGGCTTCGTAAAAAGTCTATCTGCGGCGTTGCACTTCATCCTTCGTCGTTGCAGCGTACCTATGGAAATAGTTCACCGTTCACCGTAAGTGCATGGTTTGTTGACGGACAACGGTCAACAGATAATAGGATTTGCGCGCCTTGCATCTGGAGCTTTTTACTTTGCCATAGTGTTATTCCGTTGACAGTTCACCACAATCTCGAATGCGAACGTGTTTCAAGGGTTGCCCGCTCGGTGATCCCAATGCCTCTACGCGTTTGACCACATCCATGCCGTCGGTCACCGTTCCAAAGACCACATGCTTGCCGTCAAGCCAGTCAGTTTCGGTCGTGGTGATAAAGAATTGCGAGCCATTCGTGTTAGGACCCGCATTTGCCATTGACACAATCCCAGGTTTCGTGTGGCTGAGCGTAAAATTCTCATCGTCAAATTTGCTGCCGTAGATCGACCTGCCACCTGTCCCGTTATGATTGGTAAAATCACCACCCTGAAGCATAAAGTCCGGGATGATCCTGTGAAACCTACTGCCCTTGAACCCAAAGCCCTTTTCACCTGTACACAAGGCACGAAAGTTCTCGGTTGTTTTAGGAACAATGTCTGTGCATAATTCAATCACTATTCGCCCTAATAATTCGTCATCAGCCTCAACGTCAAGAAAGACGTTCACACTCTCCACGATGTTCTCCTTTTTTTCAGTGTTGATAAAAAAATTTATGCTTGTATTTCTCCAGTCATCAGGCGAAATAATCAAACAGGGTCTGGTTTTCTTGTTATATTCATTATCCGGACTTTACAGCAATAAATAATTCTGTGTAAGTCAATATTTATTGTTTTTTATAGAATTTACGGTATGATATTCACTTGTTTTTATTTGATCCAGAGACTCTGTTTCCCCTTAAGCATAAAAAGAGGCAATAGAGAAACGATTTTGCTATTTTAGTTGAAGATGGTATAAAATCAAGAAAAAAGGGATGAATAGTTGCTTTAAAGTTCTTGCAAAACAGGAACAAATAATGCTTATCTCAAAGGTAAGACGTACCATAGAAAAATACCGTATGCTGGAGCAAGGGGATAGGATTGTCGTTGCCGTCTCAGGAGGGCCTGATTCCGTCTTTCTCCTCCATGCATTAAAGGAATTAAGAGAGGACTTTAATCTTACCCTGATTGTTGCTCACCTTGATCATTGTATTCGCGGGGTGGAGTCAAAGAGGGAATGCAGGTTTGTAGAGGATCTGGCAAATAGGCTAAATCTACCTTTTGAAGCAAAATCCGTTGATGTCCCTGCTCTCAAAAAGTCCCAGGGAATCTCAACTCAGCAGGCTGCCAGGGATGCCCGATACGAGTTCTTCATGGATACCTTGAAGAAATTCAATGCGCAAAAGGTAGCTCTGGGGCATAATGCAGACGATCAGGCTGAGACGGTCTTGATGAGGTTAATAAGAGGGGCAGGGACTAAAGGTCTTTGCGGGATTCCTCCCATCAGAGATGGTGTTTTCATCCGACCTCTTATTGAGACCCGGAGGTTCGAGATAGAAGGGTTCTTGAGAGAAAACAGTATTGAATCTGTTATTGATAGTTCAAACAGAGAGGATGTCTATTTACGCAATAAGGTGCGTAATAGCCTGATCCCAACATTGATCAAGGAATACAACCCGGGAATTGTGCAAAACCTGATTCATACTTCTGAGATATTGAGGAAAGAAGATGAATTTCTGGACAAACTAGTCTTGGACATCTTCTCTAAGATTTGTGTCTCTGAGGAGAAAGGATTGCTAACCATGGATATTTTGCATCTAAAGGATTTGGAAGAACCCATGCAGGTTAGGGTATTGAGAAAGGCGCTGGAGTCCTTTTCAGGCGACCTAAAAAGGATTAGCTTTAAACATCTGGAATCCATAATAGGGATACTTTCCAATCGAGGTTCTAATAAGTCGTTAAATTTACCCGGAGGAATCATTGTTGAGAAGCGATACAATGAGTTAATAATAAGAAGAGAGATCAAAGAAACTCTGTTCTATTATTCTTTTTCTGAAATTCCACACTGTGTTAGACTAAAGGAGATCGGTAAAGAAGTGGATTTTAAGGTTATTCCACAAGAGGAACATTTGAATTTAAATGTTGATCCTAATGTGGCATTTATGGATTATGGCCAGATTAAATTCCCCATTGTTATAAGAAACTTCAGGAAAGGAGACAGGTTTCAACCTATGGGGATGGAGGGCACGAAAAAACTAAAGGATTTCTTTATTGATAATAAAATACCTAAATCTATACGCAGAGAGATTCCCCTTCTGCTCTTTGATAACCTGATAGCATGGGTTATGGGCTTAAGGATAGACAATAGAGCAATGGCAAGGGAATACCCCGCAGAGATTCTTCAGGTGAGAATTTTCTAAAGGGGTTTGATTAAGGTTCAATTGATTTTTATTGTAATTTATAATAATTTGTATTATATATTTTTAAAGACTATGGGCAAAACTACTTATACAACTGACCACTGACCACTGACAACTGACCACTGATACTATGCTTTATTGAAGGGTATAATGAATCCATTTCACAAAAACATGGCACTATGGCTGATCATCACCTTAATGATGATATTATTGTATCAACTTTTTAATAAACCCCAGACAATCGAAGATAAAGTTATATTCAGTGATTTTTTATCCGCAATTGAAAGGGGTGATGTCTCAGAAGTTGAAATCCAAGGGGAAAATATTCAAGGTAAGTACCTGGGCGGAAAGGGATTCAAAACCTATGCTCCTCAAGATCCTGACCTGATTAGAATCCTGAAGGAAAAGAATGTTAGAATATCTGTTAAGCCCAGGGAAGAATCCCCATGGTATTTTACTGCCCTTATTTCCTGGTTTCCCATGCTCCTCCTTATCGGTGTGTGGATAATCTTTATGAGAAATATGCAGGCTGGTGGCAAGGCAATGTCATTTGGGAAAAGCAGGGCTAGATTGCTCTCAGAACACCAGCATAAAGTGACTTTTGAAGACGTGGCCGGTATTGATGAGGCAAAGGAGGAACTTCAGGAGATCATAGAGTTTTTAAAAAACCCCAAGAAATTCACAAAATTGGGTGGGAGAATCCCCAAAGGGGTTCTTTTAATGGGTGCGCCTGGCACTGGAAAGACACTATTGGCAAAAGCAATTGCCGGAGAGGCTGAAGTCCCTTTCTTCAGTATAAGCGGGTCAGATTTTGTTGAGATGTTTGTAGGAGTAGGGGCGTCTCGAGTTAGGGATCTGTTTATCCAGGGCAAGAAAAATGCCCCCTGTATTATATTTATTGATGAGATTGATGCCGTGGGAAGACATCGCGGAGCCGGGCTCGGGGGTGGGCATGATGAAAGGGAACAAACACTGAACCAATTACTGGTAGAGATGGATGGATTTGAATCTAACGATGGTGTGATTCTCATTTCTGCTACTAACAGACCCGACGTGTTGGATCCGGCATTGATGAGGCCGGGAAGGTTTGATCGGCAGGTTGTAGTGCCGCCACCTGATGTAGGTGGAAGGGTAGGGATACTTAAGGTCCATTCTAAAAAGACACCTCTGTCCAGTGGTGTAGATATGGAGGTTTTAGCAAGGGGAACCCCTGGTTTTACTGGAGCTGATTTGGAAAATCTGGTGAATGAAGCGGCTTTGCTGGCAGCAAGGAAAGATAAGACGAATTTAGAGATGGAGGATTTTGAAGAGGCCAAAGACAAGGTTATGATGGGTGCTGAAAGAAGGAGCATGATCATCAGCCCTGAGGAAAAACGTAACACAGCTTATCACGAAGCAGGTCATGTATTGGTTGCTAAGCTGCTACCGGGTACAGACCCAATCCATAAAGTGACCATAATACCCAGGGGCAGGTCATTGGGTTTGACCCAGCAACTGCCCATAGATGAAAGGCACACATATCCCAAAGAATATTTGTTAAACAATACTTCAATTCTTCTTGGAGGAAGGGCAGCCGAGGAGATAGTATTGGGGGATCTCACCACCGGTTCCGGCAACGATCTTGAAAGGTCTACGGATTTAGTAAGGAAGATGGTTTGTGAGTGGGGAATGAGTGAAGAACTGGGGCCTCTTACCTTTGGTAAAAAAGAGGAGCAAATCTTTCTTGGGAGAGAGATTGCTCAACATCGGGATTATAGTGAAGATACCGCTATAAAGATTGATAAAGAGGTTAGAAGGATTGTTACAGAGAACTATGGAAGGGCAAAGAAAATTTTAACTGAGAATATTACTACCCTCCATGACATTGCCAATGCATTACTGGAAAAGGAGGTTCTTGATGCCTTGGAGATCAACGATATAGTAGAAAAAGGACAGGTGCAGATAGAGACTACGGAAGTTAAAGAAGTGAAGAAAACCCAGAAGGCAACCGAGACTACAGAAATTAAAAAGGTGAAAAGGACTAAACAAAAACTGTTAGTTCCAGAATCTTGATTAGAATGACCGATAATCAATATGAAGATGAATTTATTGTAAGATGTAAAAAGGGTGATCTAAACCTCAGCAAGCGTACTTACATTATGGGGGTTATAAATGTAACCCCCGATTCTTTTTCTGACGGAGGATTCTTCTTTGACCCCCATCGAGCCGTTGACCATGCTCTGAAGTTGGTTGATGAGGGGGCTGATATTATAGATATTGGTGGGGAGACAACGAGACCTGGTTCAAAACCGATTACTGCTGAAACGGAGATAAGTAGGGTTATTCCTGTGATAGAGAGGCTTGCACCGAAAATAGATGTGCCTATTTCGATAGATACTTACAAGTCTCTTGTTGCAGAAAGAGCCATAGAGGCTGGCGCCGAGATAATAAATGACATAAGCGCATTGAATTTTGATCCTAAAATAGTAGAGATTGCTTCCCGCCATGACGTTCCTGTTGTCCTGATGCATATAAAAGGTACCCCTGAGAATATGCAGCAAAACCCCTGTTATGAATCCCTGATCTCAGAGATTATCGAATACCTGAAAGACAGTATTGAGATGGCTGAAAAAGCTGGAATAGACCCCCATAAAATTATTATAGATCCTGGAATAGGATTCGGAAAGTCTCTGGATGACGGACACAACCTAAAGATAATTAATAGGTTATCAGAATTCAAAAGTCTGGGCAAACCTATCCTTGTGGGCCCATCGAGAAAGGCATTTATTGGGAAAATCCTGGATGCTGATGTAACACAAAGGGAGGAGGGGACCGCCGCCGCCGTGTCAGCGGCAGTACTCAATGGAGCCAACATCGTAAGGGTTCATAATGTGGGTATGATCAAGAAGGTTGTTAAGGTCATTGATGCAATAAAGAACGAAATCGTAAATCGTGAGTCGTAAATCGTAAATCGATTCACGATTCACGCTGATAGCTATAGAGGACTATTATGGGAAGACTGTTTGGTACAGATGGTGTAAGAGGAGTTGCAAACATTGAACCCATGACTGCTGAAACCGCGGTGCAGTTGGGTAGAGGGATTGCCTATTTATTTAAAAATGAACATCGAAGGCATAAAATAGTGGTTGGTAAGGATACCCGTCTTTCTGGATATATGATAGAAAATGCCTTGACTGCCGGAATATGTTCTATGGGTGTTGATGTTCTGCTGGTTGGCCCTTTTCCTACTCCTGGAATCGCCTTCATTACACCCAGTATGAGGGCAGACGCAGGTGTAGTAATCTCTGCATCCCACAATCCTTTTCAGGACAACGGAATAAAATTTTTTTCCAAAGATGGCTTTAAGCTGCCAGATCAATTGGAGATGGAGATCGAAGAGTTAATCTCAGGGGGCAGTATAGATTCTCTCCGTCCGACGGGATCAGATGTTGGAAAAGCGGTTCGTATAAATGATGCAACGGGCAGATATGTGGTCTTTCTTAAGAATACGTTTCCAAAGAGCCAGTCCCTGGATGGTTTGAAGATCGTCTTAGACTGTTCAAATGGTGCAGCCTATAAGGTGGCCCCTGCTGTATTTAGAGAACTTGGAGCCGAACTGGTTACGTTGGGTGTTGAACCCAATGGTGAGAACATTAACTTAAACTGTGGTTCTTTATGTCCAGAGTTAATCAGTAAGACAGTTAAGGAAAAAAAGGCAGACCTGGGAATAGCCTTTGATGGGGACGCTGATAGGGTGGTCTTTGTTGACGAAAACGGTGAGTTGCTCGATGGGGACCATATTATGGCAATCTGTGCGGCGGAGATGATAAGGAATGGGAAGCTCAAGAAGAACACATTGGTTGCTACCGTGATGAGCAATATGGGACTGGATATAACTCTCAAGAAGCTGGGAGGGAAGATCGTTAAAACAGCAGTAGGGGATAGGTATGTAGTGGAAGAGATGGTGAGAAATGGTTACAACCTGGGTGGAGAAAAGTCCGGCCATATTGTGTTTCTTGATCATAATACCAGTGGAGATGGGATTATATCCGCATTACAGGTATTGGCAGTTATGAAGACAAACAATAGAAGGTTATCGGAGTTAGCCCGGATAATGGAACCGCTTCCCCAGGTTTTATTGAATATAAAAGTCAGAGAGAAAAAGGAGATAGATGATATCCCTGAAATTGCCTCTAAGATAAAAAAAACAGAAGAAAAATTGGGAGATAAAGGAAGGGTTTTAGTTAGATTTTCAGGCACTGAGTTAATATTGAGAATTATGTTAGAGGGAGAAGATGAAGACGAGATATCTGCTATGGCAGAAGAGATTGCCGATTGTGCAAACAGGGTTTTGGGGGGACAGTGGAGGTAGGCTAAGTGGCTAGATTGTCGGTAAATGTTGATCATGTTGCAACTCTTAGGGAAGCGAGAAGGATAAGCGAGCCTGATCCAGTGACAGCAGCCGCTATAGTTGAACTGGCTGGGGCTGATGGTATAATAGTTCATTTGAGGGAAGACCGAAGGCATATTAAGGATAGGGACCTCAGGTTACTCAGAGAAACAGTCAAAAGCAGACTTAATTTAGAAATGGCGTCAACCGAGGAGATGATAAGGATAGCCCTGGAAGTGAAACCTGATATGGCAACCTTAGTTCCGGAAAAGAGAGAAGAGCTGACCACTGAAGGTGGACTGGATGTGAATATGAATAGGGAAATCATAAAAAATTCTGTGGCGTTGCTTAAAGATGGAGAGATAGTTGTTAGTCTTTTCGTTGATCCGGATGTAGATCAGATTATGGCTGCCCATAGAGTTGGTGCCGATTATGTAGAAATCCACACAGGGACATTCTGTGATGCTAAGGACAGGATTGAGGAAGAAAAAGAACTCGATAGGATTTTAACTGCTGTTAAAATGGCATCAGAATTAAAACTGGGAATAAACGCGGGGCATGGGTTGAACTATCTGAATATCAAGAGATTAACAGGGATTAATGAGATTGAAGAGTTCAGTATTGGTCATAGCATAATCTCTAGAGCTCTATTTGTGGGTTTGGATCAGGCAGTTAGAGAGATGATTGCACTAATAAATAACTAAACTCTAAATCCGAAGTACTAAACAAATCCAAATATCAAAATCCCAATGACAAAACATCTTTGGAGATCGATCTTACGGGATTTTTTAATGGTTTTGAATTTAGAACATTTGATTTTGTGTTTGTCTAGGATTTCGAGATTAGGATTTAGGATTTTTCACATTTTATTGGGGGTATGTTAAGGCTGCATGTCCCATGATAATGATTATGGGGTTGCTCAGGTAATACTGGAGGGCTAGATTGAAGGCGGTTACGTCTGCGATTATGCAGAGGTTGGATAGAAGGGCTATTGAGGAATGCGGAATCCCTGGAATAGTTCTTATGGAAAATGCCGGAAGTGGGGCAACAGATGTAATTGAAAGTTACTATCCTGAGCTTATTAACAAAAAGGTTGCGGTCTTTTCCGGCAAAGGAAACAATGGAGGCGACGGTTTTGTTATTGCCAGGCACCTTTTTAATAGGGGTGTTCAGGTAAAGGTATATCTCTTGACTGCCGGAGACAGCCTCCTGGGAGATGCTAAGACAAACTTCGAAATTGTAAGACATCTGGGTATAGATATTCTTGAGTTTAAGGGTGAATACCTTATAGATTTGATTAGGGATGAAATAAGGGACTGTGATTTGATTATCGATGCCATCTTTGGGACGGGTCTAAACTCTGAGGTAAAAGGTCTGTTTCGCGACGTTATAGATGTTTTGAACCAGACAGATATTTCCATGGTTGCCGTTGATATACCCTCCGGGTTAGACGCCAATACCGGAAAGGTTTTGGGAAACTGCATTAAAGCAGACTTGACAATCACCTTTGCCCATCCCAAAGTAGGGCTGCTAATCCCAGAAGGGACAGAATATGTGGGAGAGTTGGAGATAATTGATATAAGCATACCTAAATACTTGATTGAGGAAGAGGAGATACAAAACTACGTTATTGATAGAGATGAACTGAAAACCATCCTTAAACCACGAAACCTCAATTCCCACAAGGGAGACTTTGGGCATCTTTTAGTAGTGGCAGGCTCGACAGGCAAAACCGGGGCAGCGGTTTTGACCTGCCAGGGAGCTATGCGGGCAGGGGCAGGGCTTGTTACCCTGGGCATCCCGGAAAGTCTTAATCCTATAATGGAGAATAAGCTGACAGAGGTGATGACCGAACCTTTGCCGGAGAGTATCCCTGGATTTTTGGGTATCCTGGCACTTGAAAAGATTATGGCATTAACGGAGAATAAGAGCGTATTGGCTTTAGGGCCAGGAGTATCTACAAATGATGGAACGGCAGAACTTATCCATAGGATTGTTAAAGAAGTCAATATCCCGGTTGTAATTGATGCTGATGGCCTAAATGCCCTGGCCAGAGATGTAAATATCCTGAAAGAAGCAAAGGTGCCTATTGTTTTGACCCCTCATCCCGGAGAGATGGCAAGGTTAATGAATGCCTCAGCAGCAGAAATCCAGAATAATAGAATAGAAATCTCCCGTAGGTTTGCCCAAGAATACAATGTCTATCTGGTTTTAAAAGGATTTAGGACCATCATAGCTGATCCCTATGGAAATATCTGGATCAATCCCACAGGAAATCCAGGGATGGCTACCGCTGGTATGGGGGATGTTTTGACCGGTATGCTCTCAAGCTTTATTGCCCAGGGGTTTGGTATAATGGATGCTGCTAAATTAGCCGTCTTTTCCCATGGACTGGCAGGGGATACTATTGCCTCTGAAAGGGGAGAGATAGGTTTGCTTGCCACAGACGTTATAGGAAGAGTACCGTTGGTTTTGAATGAGTTGAGAAATCGGTAGTGTCTGTTGACAGTTGTCCGTTGTCCGTTGAAAGGAATTGATAAGTCAATAAATTCATGACAGGCAAGGAGGAAGAGTGGAATATTAGAAGAGTGGTTCTTACTCTTCTGATCTTCTACTCTTCTACTCTTCAACTCTGTGAAAGGAAAAGCGAATCAAAACAACACTAAAAACCCCACAAGCCACCCTTGAATTTGGAGAGCTTTTGGGCAAATATCTGATGGCCGGTGATGTTGTAGCATTGATTGGGGATTTAGGGACAGGAAAGACCCAGTTAGCGAAAGGGCTGGCACGGGGAGTAGGTGTCCCTGAAGAATACTGCATAACCAGTCCGACTTACACCATAGTCAATGAATATCAGGGCAGGATTCCCCTCTATCATCTTGACCTTTACCGGCTGGAAGGCAATTCGGATTTGGAGAACCTTGGATATGAGGAGTACTTTGAAGGAAGGGGGGTTACTGTAATTGAGTGGGCAGAGAAAATAACCGATCTGTTGCCTGAAAACCGTATGGAAGTACGTATTAGCCATTTAGGAAATGATGTTAGAGAGTTTGAGATCATTGGGTTTGGAGATCATTATGGCAAGATTGTCGATGAGGTGGTACCCTTTTTACCCCGTTAGAAATAATGCCCCGCTGGAATTTCTAACGGGGTTTACCGTAGAACTTCTATTTGAAGTGCAAGAGAATAAATGAGTGCAGGAGGAAAGAAAAGATGAAAATTTTAGATGAAGCCATAAAGAAGGGACAGAGCACACTCTCAGAGTATGAGTCGAAAAAGTTTTTAGCTTCTTATGGTATCCCGATAACAAAAGAGAGATTGGCAAAGACGAAGGAAGAGGCAATCCATGCGGCAAAAGAGATAGGGTTTCCTGTAGTATTAAAGGGCTGTGCTCCGGAAATAACACATAAGACAGAGCTCAATGTAGTTGAGCTTGACTTAAGAGACGATATATCTGTTGCTGATGCCTATGACAGGATTGCCAGCCATAAAGGTGTTTCCATGGATGGTGTTTTAGTTCAGGAAATGATCAAAGGCGATAGAGAACTGGTTATCGGTTTAACGCGTGATCCTCAGTTTGGTCCCTGTGTAATGTTTGGTTTGGGGGGGATATTCACAGAGATTTTAAATGATGTTTCCTTTCGTATAGCGCCTTTAGAGAACAGGGATGCTCTGGAGATGGCAAAGGAGATTAGGGGTCATAAGATTCTGGATGCCTTTCGTGGGAAGCCCCCTGTTAATTTGGATATTCTATGCCAGGCATTAATATCCATAGGTAACATCGGATTAGAATTTGAACAGATTAAGGAGATAGATATAAATCCCTTAATAATAAACGGTGACAAACCGGTTGCCGTGGATGCGTTAGTTGTACTGAATGTTTAGGCTGTAGACTGTTAGGCTACAGGCTAACAGCCTACAGCCTATCTGTTCACAGTTTACGGTTTGCAGTTAACAGTTGGCAAAAATGCTTCAAGCTTTATATAAACAGCGGGCTTAAGCCTGCTGTTGTAATTAAACTGGAAACTGAGAACCGTGAACGGTTACTTATATATTAGACTCGAAAGGACTGACTGGATTATATGAAGAGCAAGATAATGACAATGGATAAAGCAATCAAAGAATTTGTTAGAGATGGTGATGTAGTTTACCTGGGAGGTTTTATTCAACAAGAGCCATATGCCGCTATACACGAGATCATAAGACAGAGAAAAAAGGGATTAACAGGATCAAGTTGTGCGGGTATGATAGCACTGGATCAGCTTATAGGAGCAGGGTGTTTAGATAGGGTAATTACCACTTATACCTGGAACCCGCTGCCTAAGCCGGCTCATGCATTTAGAAGATGTTTAGAAAAGGGAATCCCTCACGATGTTCAGATAGAAGAATACTCTATTCTTGCTCTTACCTTGTCTTACTTTGCCGGTGCCCTCGATTTGCCGTTCGTTGCGACAAAGACCCTAATGGGTTCTGATTTGGCCAAAAACTCGAGTTTCCTTGGTGAGAATAAGCTTAAGATAATAGAGTCTCCATTTAACGGAGAGAAGGTATGCTTGATACCGCCCTTGAAACACGATATAGGTATAATGCAGGTTCAGAGGGCTGACAGTATTGGCAATGCACAAGCCTGGGGAGTAATGGGTGATAGTAAGTATGGTATAAATTCCTGTTCAAGGGTGATTATATGTGCTGAAGAGATTGTGGATACCGAAGTGATCAAAAGAGACCCAGGCCGTACTATAATCCCTGGGTTCAAGGTAAGCGCTGTGGTTGAAGAGCCATGGGGAAGTCACCCGTCTTACGTCACTGGCTGCTATGATATGGACTGGAAGTACTTCTCTTTATACGACAAGGCTACAGAGACACTAGACGGGTTCGAAAATTATCTTAAAGAATGGGTTTATGGTGTTAAGGACAGAAGTGAATATATAAAAAAGATCGGTAATAAGAATCTTGATGCCCTAAAACCGAAGCCCTGGAGTGGTAATCCAGTTGACTATGGATACTGTGCCCAATATCAGGAGGATTATCTGTGATTCAGACAGTAGACCATAGACATCAGACATCAGACATCAGACTGAAAAGGGGAAAATAGCTGGGGATTACACAATTGGAGAGTCTGGTGTCTAACGTCTGAAGTCTAGTGTCTGAATTGCAAGGAGGATTATGTCTCATGAAATATTCGACAGACTATTCACCCATTGAGATGATGATAATAGCCGGTGCGAGAGAGATAGAAAACGGCCAGATATTGATTGTAGGTACTCAGTGGCCCATCATTACAACGCTGTTCGCCAAAAAGACCCATGCCCCGGATATCACTATCTGTTACGAAGGTGGAGTTGTCCTGGAATCTATTCCAGATAGGATTCCTCTCTTTACGGGTGATCCGTGCATAGCATCCAATTCAGTATTGCTGAATGATTCTTTGGATACCCTTGGAATGATACTCCATGCCGGGTATCCTGATATAGCCTTCCTTCCTGGAGCAAATGTAGATAGATATGGTAATATCAATACAACCTGCTTTGGAGATTATTCAAGACCAAAATTTCGCCTCGGTGGTAGTGGTGGTGCGTGTGATTTTGGGAGTCTGGCAAAAAGGGTTATAACGATGCTTGAACACGAGAGGCAGAGATTCCCTGAAAGGGTAGATTTTATAACAACACCAGGGTATCTGGATGGATCAGATTCAAGAGAAAAGGCAGGCTTGAGACCTGGTACAGGCCCTGGTGCGGTTATAACCACACTGGGCATTTTTAGGTTCCGCAAGGATACCAGAGAGATGTATGTAGACGCCTATTATCCAGAGGGGAGTATAGAAGAAGTGAAAAAGGGTTTTCAATGGGATATAAAGGTATCCAAGGACGTAAAAGTGGCTGATCCCCCAACAGAAGAGGAGATAAGGATATTGAGGGATGAGATAGACCCCTTTGGGATGTATTTGAAAAATAACAAGGCAAAACCAATCCCCACCCTTTGAGACCATAACACTGTCATAACCACTCTAAATCCTTTGAGAAAATGATAAGATATTGACATTACACAACAATTTAGTTTGAGTAAAGATTGTGCAAACAGGTAGAAACCTACAATTTTTAGGCTTCCAGGCTATTATTTCACAGGGTTATAAACAAGTTATCCACAAAAGATGTTAAAAGGTGGAAGGATGGATCTAATGATCCAGGTATTCAGGTTTTTAATTACGGGATGATTGATACATTTCTTGAAAAACTGAGGAAGGAAGGGAGGATTGTGGTGGATGAAAGTAATGGGAAGTCTATTTTCTTCAATTGCTAGTCTGTGTTACTGTTTTTTTTCTCCATAGCCTTCTCTATTCTCGGCTGCTTTCAGATATCCTTCCTTCTCTTTTGCACCCACAGAAGGTTGCCTTTCTCCCTTATGGCTTAATTCATCCTGCCTGCGAATCCTCCGATGTTTATTTAAGATATCAATAATCTCGATAGAGAGGGGAATGTCTTCTTCATTAATATCCTTTAATGTCTTTAAGAATACCTGTTTTTTCTCGCTTTTCGCAATCTCCTTTAAATCCTCAGGCAATAGTTTTAATAACGCCGCTGTTCCTTCTTCTAAAAAGAAATAACTCAATGGAACAGACAGGGCATCACTAATCCTCTTCAGTACCCCAATTGACGGAGACTGTCTGTTCCTTTCGATCTTTCCGATGTAGGTATAGTCAACCTTGCCGCTTACCTTTAACGCAAGCTCTCTCTGAGTAAGCCCCCTTTCTTTTCTTATCTTTTTTAATCTCTTGCCTATCTCGGTTTTCAATTCAGCCTCCTTAAATCGTTAAAAATTCTATCTCAATTTTTGGAGATAGTCAAGGTTTAATGCCAAACAGGTTTAATGCCAAACCGGATAAATATCGTAACTATTTAGGCACAAAGAGACAAAAAATAAAGACTATAGACTAATAGGCTATAGGCTATAGCCTATACATTGTGCCTTTGGTGCTCTGTGCCTTTGAACCTGAGTAGTTACTAAATATGATAAATAATCCTTTTTATGTTGACAAAATAGAATATATGTCATATTTTATGTTATTGTAAATGCTCAGGTGGATAGGCTGTAGAGTT
>JBAZOX010000007.1:0-21695 GCA_041648535.1 Desulfobacteria bacterium
TGGAATTATCAGTGCATAATGCCTTAGAAAGGTAAACAAGGAGGAATAATGCATTTTCAAGAACTCTTGGATTCTAAAAAATTCTTGGTAATATCAGAGTTACAGCCGCCAAAAGGTACTGATTTGACTGAATTTTATGATTATGCTGAGAAGATGAGGGGAAGGATCGATGCAATTAACGTCCCTGACCTTCAAAGCGCGGTAATGAGGTTAGGTTCACTATCTGCTTCTTACCTGTTAAAAGAAAAAGGATTTACCCCGATCTGTAATATGACATGTCGTGACAGGAATCGGCTTGCCTTGCAATCTGACTTACTCAATATCTCTGTCCTTGGTATTGAGAACATAGTAGTCAGCCGAGGAGAAGATCCCTCTTTGGGGGACCACCCCGATGCGAAGCCTGTCTTCGATTTAACCCCTCTTGAATTTATTTCTGCCATCAGGGACTTACAAAAGGGCCATGATATGGCAAAGAGCGACCTGCATGGGACCCCAAAATTCTGTGTCGGCTCCACGGTCAATTCCAGTGCCCAGAGGGGAGCATTAGACCTGGAAATCAAAAAGATGGAAGAAGAGATAAGGGCAGGGGTAGACTTTTTCCTTACAACATCTGTATTCGAATTGAATATTTTCGAAAATTTTATCAGAAAGATTGAATATCTCAAGGTACCGATCATTGCAGGGATAATGATTCTCAAATCAGTTGGAATGGCCAGATTTATGAATAAACATGTGGAAGATGTCTTTGTCCCTGAGGTTTTAATTGAAAAACTGATGAAATCAGCAGATAAACCAAAGACCAGTGTGGAGATTGCCTCTGAGTTGATCAATGGACTGAAACCCCTCTGTCAGGGGGTTCACCTGATCCCATTCGGTTGGGAAGACAAGGTTCCTTCAATTATAGAAAAGGCTGGATTGTATTAATTAGTTCACACTGAAAAATTCCCTTTTCCGCTCTCTGGCGCAGGTTTTTTGACCCATCTATGACTCGCTTCATGCATTTTCAGGAACTCGCCCTTCCGGCTCAAACACCTGAAAATGCTTATCTTTCGCTTCGTCAAGATGGGTACCCCAAAAATCCTGCTCATGTTCGCTCCAAAGGAAATTTTTCATTTTTCAGGACAAACTAATTACACAGGAGCTATTTTGAGGTGAAAGATATGGTTAACGAAACAAATCATTCCCTTGACGCTCTAGTTTCCAGGATAGGGAAGACAGACGTACTGGCATGCTATCAGTGTAAGAAATGCTCAGCCGGGTGTCCTGTAACCCCTGATATGGACATTCTTCCCCATCAGGTCATAAGAATGATACAGTTTGGCATGAAGGAGAGGCTTCTCAACTCCAAGGCAATATGGTTATGCGCCTCCTGTGAAACCTGCACTGCCAGATGTCCCAATGACGTGGATCTGGCAAAGGTCATGGATGTGTTAAGACAGATGGCAACCAATTCCGGTGAACCCCTGGGCGATAGCCGTGTCCCCTTTTTCCATTCCGCATTCCTTTCCTCTATTCGCAAGAGAGGCAGAATATACGAATTGGAAATGATAGCTAAATACAAATTCAAAACCCGAGAATTCAAAAAGGACATAAAATTGGGGATTATGATGTTTCTAAAGGGGAAGCTCAAATTATTGTCCTCTAAGATTAAGGGAAAGAAGGAAATCAAGGATATCTTTTCGCAGGTAAAGAAGGGAGTAATCGGATGAAGCTCTCTTATTACCCCGGTTGTTCACTCCATGGAACAGCGAAAGAGTACGATGAGTCAACCCGTGCCGTGTGTTATCGTCTAGGCATTGAGTTAATTGAATTAGAGGACTGGAATTGTTGCGGTGCGTCATCCGCCCACTGTACTGATGAATTTTTATCTAATGCCCTCCCTGAGAGGAACCTCAAAATAGCTGCCAAAACCGGTCTGGATCTTCTTGTTCCATGTGCTGCCTGTTACAGCAGGATGATGACGGCAGGAAAAGAAAATCCTTCCCTTAAACCGACTGTAAAGATCAGAAATCTTCCCGAGCTGTTAAGGGAAGAGGATAATTTTAACAGGATTAGAGAACAGGTTAAAACGCCTCTCGAAGGCTTGAAAATAGCCTGTTATTATGGTTGTCTTTTGACTCGCCCACCAAAGATAACAGAGGTAAAGGACTATGAAAACCCACAAAGCATGGATGATCTGGTAGGCATTTTGGGTGGAGAAACCGTTTTCTGGCCGTACAAAACGGAGTGTTGTGGAGGAAGTCTTGCCATTACACATACTGATATAGTGAAAAGGCTAACAAGAAAGATAATAGAGATGGCTATGGAGGCAGAAGCAGATTGTTTGGTTACGGCGTGTCCCATGTGTCATGCCAATCTGGATACCAGGCAGGATGAGATCAGCAGAGATGAAGGCAAGGAATACAGCCTGCCTATATTCTATATTACCGAGCTGATAGGACTTGCCATAGATGAGAAAAAATCGAGGAGATGGTGGAAAAGGCATTTTGTTGATCCCATGCCTCTTTTACTCTCAAAGGGGTTAGTATAATCGTAATCCGTAAATCGTAAATCGCAAGTCGTAACCATTCACGATTTACGGATTACGACTTACGGTTCACGAATAAAAAGGTGGTTTAGATGTCGGATAGTAATCAACGAAAGATAGGTTCAGTGATGGTTGTTGGAGGCGGAATTGCAGGTATACAGGCATCTCTTGACCTGGCAAATTCCGGCTACTATGTATACCTGGTGGAAAAATCCCCTTCAATCGGCGGGGTCATGCCCCAACTGGATAAGACATTCCCAACCAACGATTGCTCTATGTGTATCTTATCCCCAAAGCTGGTGGAATGCGGAAGACATTTCAATATAGAGATCCTTACCAATACACAGGTAGAGGAAGTGCGGGGAGACGCGGGCAACATGGAGGTCTCTCTGATCCGAAGCCCCAGGTTTGTGGATGAAGACAAGTGTGTAGGATGCGGAGTCTGCGCAGAGAAGTGTCCGGTAAAGGTTAAGGACAGATTCAATGAGGGGTTGGGAGAGAGAAAGGCCATATATATTCAATACCCTCAGGCTATACCCCTGATATATCAAATAGACAAGGACCATTGCCGTTACTTTATTAAAGGGAAATGCAGAATATGTGAGAAGCTTTGCAAAAATGAGGCGGTAAACTTCCAAGATACAGAGAAAAGATACGCTCTCAAAGTAGGCTCCATAATACTGGCCCCCGGGTTTGAACTCTTTGATCCCCAATTGAAAGGGGAATATGGGTACGGGGTGTACGATAATGTTGTAACGAGCAAACAGTTCGAAAGGATACTCAGCGCCTCCGGACCGTCCATGGGGCACCTTGAGAGACCGGGAGACAAAAAAGAACCAAAAAAGATAGGCTTTATACAGTGTGTTGGTTCTAGAGACTTACAGGCAGGAAAGGGATACTGCTCAAGTGTGTGCTGCATGTATGCCATAAAGGAAGCGGTTGTGGCGAAAGAGCACTCAGGTGAGGTGGAGCCGACCATATTCTTCATGGACATAAGGGCTCATGGAAAGGGGTTTGATGATTATTACAAAAGGGCACAGGAGGAATATGGAGTTAGATTCATACGGTGCATGGTATCCAAAATCGTAGAGATGCCCCGAACCAAGAACTTGAGAGTGACTTATATAAATGAGGAAGGCGAGCCCGTAGAAGAGGAATTTGACATGATGGTTCTTTCAGGTGGGCTTACGCCATCGGAAGATGCCAGGGCGCTGGGGAAAAGATTGGGAATCCACCTGAATCAATACGGTTTTTGTGAAACCTCACAATTCTCGCCTCTATCTACATCCAGACCGGGGATCTTCGTAAGTGGCGTATTTCAGGGGCCCAAAGACATCCCGGAAACAGTGGCCCAGGCAAGCGGCAGTGTAGCCTGTGCATCGGGTCTTCTTTCGGAAAGCCGTGGAAGCATGGTGAAAGGGAAAGAATATCCCCTTGAAAAAGAAGTAAAGGATATATCCCCAAGGATTGGTGTATTTGTTTGCCATTGCGGTATCAATATAGGAGGGGTTATAGATGTATCACAGGTAAAGGGATATGCGGAATCTTTGAAGGATGTGGTCTATGCTGAGGAGGGACTATATGTATGCTCACAAGATTTCCAGGAACTCATGAAGAAGGTCATTTCTGAGCACAATCTTAATCGGGTGGTTGTAGCATCATGTTCTCCAAGGACCCACGAACCTCTGTTTCAGGAGACATTACGGGAGACAGGATTGAATAAGTACCTCTTTGAGATGGCGAATATTAGAGATCAATGCAGTTGGGTACATATGAGGCAAAAAGAAGAGGCCACCGAAAAGGCAAGGGCCTTAGTAAGGATGGCTGTGGCAAATGCAAGGCTGATACAACCTTTAGAGGAGCTATCCCTGGAAATCAAAAATAAAGCTCTGGTGATTGGTGGTGGACTTTCGGGAATGACGGCTGCTCTGAGTCTGGCAGACCAGGGGTATGAGGTTTATCTGGTAGAAAAGGAGGCAAAACTAGGGGGAGTGCTGCATGATGTCTATTACACCCTGGAGGGCGACGATGTTCAATCCCATCTTAGAGAGATCATAGAAAGGGTTGAAGCAAATCCCTCCATTCATATATTCAAGGATACCATGGTTGTTGACTTTAGCGGATATAAAGGAAACTTTGAGACAGGCTTAATGGTCGGACCAGGTATGTTCTACAGAAAACTGGAACATGGTATTGTTATCGTAGCTACAGGGGGAGAAGAGTACAAACCAGTGGGAGAATACATGTACGGAGAGGATGAACGGGTTATGACCCAACTGGAACTGGAGAAAAGAATCGCAAATGATACCCCTGAACTTTCAAAGATCGATTCCATAGTGATGATTCAATGTGTGGGTTCGAGAACGGAAGAAAGACCATACTGCAGCAGGGTGTGTTGTTCTGAGGCCATCAAGAATAGTTTGAAGCTGAAGGAACTGAACCCTAAAATGAATATCTATATCCTTTACAGGGATATAAGATCTTATGGTTTGATGGAGGAGTATTATACCCTTGCAAGAAAGAAAGGGGTAAAATTCATAAGGTATGATCTCAACTCAAAACCAGGGGTAACAGTTGAAGATGGGGCTCTGAAAGTTGACATAAAAGACCCTGCCCTGGGAGAAGACATGTCATTGTCACCTGACTTAATAGTTTTAAGCAGCGCCATCATACCAAAAGAGAACGATGAATTGGCCACATTACTAAAGGTTCCTCGAACACAGGAAGGTTTTTTTCTTGAGGCTCATATGAAACTGAGGCCTGTAGATTTCGGGACCGATGGAATGTATGTATGCGGTCTGGCACATTCACCCAAACTCATAAGTGAGTGTATATCCCAGGCATATGCCGCCTCTGCAAGGGCCAGTACCATCCTTTCCCAGGAAAGGATTCATGTGGGTGGCGTAGTTGCTACAGTAAACGGCGATTTATGCGCCGCATGCCTCACGTGTGTCAGGGTATGCCCTTATGATGTCCCTGTCATAAACGAGGAGGGTTTTGCAGAGATTAATATGGCCAAATGTCAGGGGTGTGGAAGTTGCGCGTCTGAGTGTCCGGCGAAGGCTATAGATCTCCAACACTTCAGGGATGAACAGATACTGGCAAAATGTAACGCATTATTGGAAGGGGTTTTATAATGGAAGAGTTCGATCCTATCATCATTGCCTTTTGCTGCCATTATTGAGCATACTCGGCGGCGGACCTGGCAGGTTCTATGAGATTGAACTATCCTCCCAATGTGAAGATAATAAAGGTTCCATGCACCGGCAAGGTGGATGTAATTCATCTCTTACAGGCATTTGAAAGAGGTGCAGACGGAGTGTATATAGCAGGTTGTTTAGAGGGGGACTGTCATTTCTTGCGGGGTAACCTTAGGGCAAAAAAGAGAATGGAATATACAAAAAGGCTGTTGGATGAGATAGGCATAGGTGGAGAAAGGCTACAAATGTATAACATGTCGGCAGCTCAGGGACCGCGTTTTGCAGAAGTCGCCCGAGAGATGACAGAAAGGATAATGACATTGGGGCCAAATCCCATAAGGGCAAAAAACCGTGAATCGTGAATCGTGAATCGTAAACCATTTACCATTCACGATTCACGATTCACGATTCTAAGTTGAGAGGTGAAGGTATGATTGTAGCAGAGAGAAAACCACTGGAACAGATCTCTTCAATGATTGAGAGTAACAGTAAGGTCTTAATTGTTGGCTGCGGGGAGTGTGTTACCGTTTGTTCCGCTGGAGGAAAAAAGGAAGTGGACATCCTGGCTTCTGCCCTTAATATGATAAGAAGTAAAGAAGGTAAGCCTATAGAAATAAGGCAGGAGACTTTGGAGCGGCAGTGCGATGCAGAATACCTGGAGCAGTTGAGGGGATTCATCGGTGAGTATGAGGTAGTGATCTCTATGGCCTGTGGAGCAGGAGTCCAATTCATGGCAGAGAAATACAAGAATAGTCTTGTATTACCTGCCCTCAATACCAAATTTATTGGTGTTACAGAGGAACAGGGGGTTTGGTCTGAACGATGCCATGCCTGTGGTGATTGCAAACTCCACTTGACAGGGGGGGTCTGTCCCATCGCCAGATGTTCCAAGAGTCTGCTCAATGGTCCTTGCGGGGGGTCAACAAACGGAAAATGCGAAATCAGTCCCGAGGTGGTCTGCGGCTGGCAGCTCATAATAGAGAGATTGAGTGACCTGGGACAATTGGAAAAGTATGAAGAGATAATTCCTATAAACGACTGGTCCACCAACAGGGATGGGGGGCCTCGTAAGGTTGTAAGAGAGGATTTGAGACTATGAAATCCGAAAGCGAATTGGAACAGATATTAACCAAAGGGGAATTTGCGGTGACATCGGAATGTGGTCCGCCTAGAGGGGCTGATGCAGAGGTCATCAGAAAAAAGGGAGAATTGTTAAAAGGGTTTGTGGATGGTGTGAATGTCACCGATAACCAGACATCAGTTGTCAGGATGTCCAGTATCTCTTCCTGTGTTATCCTGAAGGGGTTGGGATTAAATCCAATCATGCAGATGGTAACCAGAGACAGGAACAGGATTGCTATTCAGAGCGATATCCTCGGTGCAGCAGCTCTGGGCATCAACAACATACTCTGTTTGACAGGAGACCACCAGAAATTTGGTGACCATGCCTCTGCAAAAAACGTATTTGATATGGATTCTATACAACTTGTCCAGACGGTCAAATTGATGCGGGACGAGGGTAAATTCCTGGGGGGAGAGGAACTGAAAGGAAGCCCCAAGATGTTCATTGGAGCAGCAGCCAACCCCTTTGCAGATCCATTTGAGATCAGGGTTCCCAGACTGGCGAAGAAGGTAGCTGCCGGCGTAGATTTTATCCAGACTCAGTGTATCTATAATCTCCCGAAATTCGAAAAGTGGATGAAACTGGTGAGGGATAGGGGTTTACATGAAAGGGTGCATATCTTAGGGGGTGTTACTCCCTTCAAGTCGGTGGGAATGGCAAATTATATGAAAAAATCCGTACCGGGCATGGATGTTCCTGATGAATTAATAGAGAGAATGAAGGCAGCCCCAAAGGAGAAGAAGGCAGAAGAAGGCATTAATATATGTATAGAGACTATTCAAAGGCTGCGAGAAATAGAGGGGATTCACGGTGTCCATGTCATGGCAATAGAATGGGAAGAGATGGTGTCAGAGATTGTTAAAAGGGCCGGGCTTTTCCCCAGACCACATATAGAAGGCTGAAGACTGAAGGCTTTTAGGGATAAATCCTACAGCCCCGTTGTACAACGGGGCTTCAGCCTAAACAACCTGGGTAGTAACTAAGAAAGGAGGTAAAATGAGATGGAAAAAATGCCTAAAATTTTAGTTGTTGATGATGATCCTGATCTTGTGGAATCGGTTAAGATGATGCTGGAGAATAAGAATTATGAGGTAATCACTGCCTATGATGGAATTGAAGGATTGCAGAAGACTAAGGAAGAGTCACCTGATTTGATTATACTGGACGTAATGATGCCAAATAAAGATGGGTATTCTGTGTGTGCTGAGCTAAAGGCTGACCCTAACTACAATAATATACCCATAATTCTTCTAACTGCTGTGGTTTCTCATATACCTACTACAACTTATACACAAAGGATGGGTATGGAAATAGAGGCAGATGACTATATTGACAAACCTGTGGAACCTTCTGAATTGGTGAGACGGGTTGATGTCCTATTACGAAAAGGGTGAAAGAAATTAATGGTTCACGGTTCACAGTTCACGGACAACGGTAAACGGTTAATCCGCCCGAGGAAAGCCATCACATGTTGAAGGATGCAAATATCCTGGTCATAGATGATGAGGCCGTTATAAGAGATGGATGCTCCCGAATATTAACGAAGGAGGGTTGTCGGGTAAAGGGCGTTGAAAACGGAGAGGCAGGTCTTGACCTTATCACCAACAAGGGAGAATCTTTTGACATCCTTTTATTGGATTTGATGATGCCAGGGATCAGTGGCATGGAGGTACTTGATGCTGTACATAGCGTTGATCAGTCACTGATTGTAATCGTAATTACCGGATATGCTACTGTAGAGTCCGCGGTAGAGGCGATGAAAAAAGGGGCTTACGACTTTATAGCAAAGCCTTTCACCCCGGATCAATTGAGGATTGTTGTCAGAAGAGGGGTAGAAAAGAGGGTACTTCAAAGGGAGGCAGAATATCTTCGAAAGGAGAGAGAAAAGAGTCTCAAGGATATCGCATATGAAAAGAGCAGGATCAGTACGATAATTAACTGTATGGTGGATGGGGTACTGGTAACTGACCGTGATAGTCAAATTGTACTTCATAACCCTGCAGCAACAAGACTATTGGAGATCGAAAGTTTACCAATCATAAATAAATCCTTATGCCAGTGTGTTAAGAATGAAGGTCTTGTCAAAGCAGTGGCTACGACCTTGAGCGCTGAAAGGTCAAAATACCTTGAAATATCTCAAGAGATTACCCCTTGCGAAGGATCAGCGAGGGTCTTTTTGAGAGCGGACACTGCCCCTGTCCTTAATGAGGATGGCGAAATAATGGGGTCTGTTACAGTTCTACACGATATAACCCAAGAAAAAGAACTGAATCAGATGAAATCCGATTTTCTAACGATGGTCTCCCACGAGTTAAGGGCGCCAATCTCAGCAATACAACAGCAGTTATCCGTAATAGAAGGGGGCATGGCCGGTCTGATCACTGAAAAACAGGGAAAGATGTTGATTCGGGCAAAAGAGAGGACAAAGGGTCTCCTTGACCTTATCAATGATCTTCTCAATGTATCCAGTATAGATTCAGGTATCGTGGTTCAACATAAGGAATCCATAGTGTTGAAGGAAATAGTAGAGAAAGCCTATCAGTTAATGGAGCCTGAAGCAGAAGTCAGAGGTATAAAAATGAGCCTGGAAACAAGTGATCCACTTCCACCTGTAAACGCTGACAGAGAAAGCATGGAAGAGGTGTTTACCAATCTTATTAGTAATGCAATCAAGTACAATGTGGAAGGTGGGGGTGTTATTATAACTCTTCGGAGCGAAGGAGAGTTTGTCCGTACTGATGTGACCGATACCGGCATAGGCATTCCTGAAAAAGATCTTCCAAAAATCTTTGATAGGTTTTATAGAGTTAAGAGTTCCCAAACCAGAACAGTCATCGGTACCGGTCTGGGATTACCTATTGCCAAAGGAATAGTAGAGGCTCACCGTGGCACAATAAGTATAAAGAGTGAAGAAGGTAATGGAACTACCGTTACTGTCCTGTTACCTAAGGCATCCGAATAAACCTCCCCCATTCCCCTCCCCCGACCTTCTGAAAAATTTCCTTTCAAAACCCCAAAAGGATACTTTTTAAGCAATCTTTACTTGACAATCTCAGACAGCCTTAAGTAAAATAACCTTTGTTAATTAAAAGAAAGCTTTGAAAAATTACCCCTTTTCGCTTCAGCATGAATTCGCTCTCAGAGTTACTTCTTCAAAGCTCTCGGTAGGTTATGTAAAGTCTCTAAGAGCAGATAAGGCGGTGAAGTAATGAAAATAGCCATAACAGGTAAAGGGGGAGTAGGAAAGACCACTATTACTGCATGCCTCTCTAAAAAATTCCATGATGACGGTTATTCCGTACTAGCCATAGATGCGGATCCAAATGCCAATCTGGCTATGGCCATTGGGTTTCCTAATCCCAATGATATAATACCCATAGCAGAGATGAGTGATCTGATAGAAGATAGAACTGGTGCAAAACCAGGCACGAGTGGTAGTTTTTTTAAACTAAACCCCAAGGTTGATGACATCCCGGAAAAATATTGGGTAGAACACAAGGGCATACGGTTGATGATTATGGGTACGGTTAAGAAGGGCGGTGGGGGCTGTGTTTGTCCGGAAAGTGTTCTCTTGAGGACACTGGTCTCCCATCTCTTGCTTGTCAGGAAAGAAGTGGTTATTCTGGACATGGAAGCCGGAGTGGAGCACTTGGGTAGAGCAACGGCAAAGGCCGTAGATATGTTGATAGTGGTTGTAGAGCCGGGGAGAAGAAGTATAGAAACTGCTTACAGGATAAAGGGGTTATCAAAGGATATTGGTATAGAGAGGATAGGAGTAATAGCCAATAAGGTGAGAAGTGATGCAGACAGAGAATTTATAAGGAGTGAAATGAAAGGCTTTGACATCTTGGGCTCAATATATTCGGATCCCCAGATAGTGGAGGCAGATCTCAAAGGTATCCCACCCTTTGAACTCAGTCCAGGGATTATGCTGGAGATGGACAAAGTGATACAGAGATTAAAAGGGGAGCAATCATGAAGATAGTTATAGTTGGTCCAGGAGCAATGGGAAACCTGTTTGCCTTTTTTATGTCGAAGACAGGAGAGGAGATATGGCTTCTGGATAAGGAAAAAGACAGAGCGGATAAAATCAATAAAAATGGTTTGATTATAGAGGGAATAAGTGGTAATCATAGGGTACACGTAAATCAAACAACCAACCCGGCAGATATAGGAGATGCAGATATTATAATCATATGTGTTAAGGCATATGATACCGAAAAAGCCACCGAGGATTCACTGCCGCTCATAGGGGAAAACACTATCCTCCTCACCCTGCAAAATGGTTCTGGCAATATAGAGACCATTTCCAGGATTGTTGGAAAAGAAAAGGTTGTGGGCGGAACTACCTCTCAGGGGGCTACTGTTCTTGGATTAGGGCACATAAGACACGCCGGCAGAGGTGAAACAACCATTGGAGAACTGAATGGAAGTCTTTCTTCGAGGGTTAAAAGCATCTCCAGTATCTTTAATTCGGCAGGCATAGATACCAGGATTACAGATGATGTTGAGGGGCTTGTATGGAGCAAACTCTTGATTAATGTGGGAATAAATGCCTTGACCGCTGTTCTTAGATTAAAGAATGGAGAATTGGTTGAATACGGTTGGGCAAGGGAACTCTTGAAGACGGCTGTGGAAGAGGCAGTGTTGGTTGTAAAAGCAAGGGGTATCCGGTTGACCTATGAGGATCCTATAAAGAGGGTAGAGGATGTATGCAGGGCAACAGCAACCAATGTCTCATCTATGCTCCAGGATGTCTTGAGGGCTAAAAAAACGGAGATAGACTACATAAACGGAGCTATTGTTAGTGAAGGTGAAAGATTGGGGATATCGGTTCCTGTGAACAAGACCTTGACAGGCATTGTTAAGACTATCGAGATGAGCTATGAGAAGAGGTTGTAGCGCACATACAACAGCGGGCTTAAGCCCGCTGTTGAGCCCGCTGTTGAGCCTGCTGTTGAGTGCGCTGTTGTTTCCATCCCCGCCCACAGGATGGGGCTTTCTAACGGGGCAAACTCAAAATTCAAAACAGGGAGTAAGTGATGAGTGACATTCTTTTCAGTTCATGGGGTGGAGTTGTTGTAGACAATCGGGGAAAAGAGCCTGAGAATTATGAGAAAATTGAAAAAGTTTCCCTGCCTGAACAATTTGCACAGGATGAAGACATTAATGCATTGATAGGGTGGTACGGCTTTTTATTGAGAGCACAGGACGTGAATATCGTTGACATGTGCCGAGCCTACTTAACAGCGATACAGAATGAGTCCTGCGGGAAGTGCTTTACCTGTCGTATTGGCACAAAAGTTTTGGCAGATACCTTGTCCAGAATTTGCAGGGGAAAAGGCCAGGATGAGGATTTGGAAGTTCTTTCTCGTCTTGCAGAGGTTATTCGGGAAGGTTCAAAATGCAACATTGGACAATCCGGACCTATTTCCCTTTTGGATGCGCTAAAGTATTTTGCAAAAGATTTTGAGAAGGCAATACAGGATAAGAACCCGATTCCAGAAGGGAATTACAGGTACAAGCTTACTGCTCCATGTATGGATGCCTGCCCTATTCATTTAGATATTCCCGGCTATGTAGAATGCATAAAGGAAGGGAAATTTCAGGAATCTCTGAGTGTGATTACAAACAAACTCCCCCTTCCTGGAACGCTTGGAAGGGTCTGTGTCAGACCATGTGAAGAGCACTGTCGTCGAACGATTCTGGATGAACCCATCTCCATAAAGCATCTGAAACGTTTTGTGTCGGATAATAACCTTGAAAGAAATAAGGGGATGTCATTCAAACCAACGCCATCTGAGAAGACTGGAAAGGTTGCCATTATCGGTGCCGGTCCAGGAGGGCTGACCTGTGCATATCACTTAGCCCTGATGGGACATGAGGTTACTGTTTATGAAAGACACGGAGAGCCGGGCGGGATGGCGGCTATGGGGATTCCTGATTATCGTTTGCCGAGGGATATACTCGGTTTTGAGGCAGATCAGGTACAAAAGATGGGGGTTGCTATAAGATATAATGCTACTGTTGGAAAAGATGTTAAACTCTCTGACATAGATAAAGAAAGTGATGCTGTGTTTATTGCCATTGGGGCACAAACGAACACAGAAATGGGACTTAAAGGGGAAGATAAGGGATATAAGGGATTTATCCCTGGTGTCCAGTATCTTCAGGAAGTTAACATGGGCACTGACCCCTATCCTGAAGGGAAAAAGGTCCTTGTGGTAGGTGGCGGGAATGTTGCCATCGACTGTGTGCGCTGTTCATTTCGAATTGGTAAGGCCGATGTAAACCTGGTGTATCGTAGGACAAAAAAGGAGATGCCGGCGGATCATATTGAGATTAGCGATGCAGAAGAAGAGGGTGTAAAATTTCACTACTTAACCAATCCAACCAGAATCCTCACAAAAAAGGGAAAGGTGGTAGGTGTTGAGTGTATTCGCATGGAATTGGGGGAGCCGGATGAAAGCGGGCGCAGGCGTCCTGTTCCTGTTGAGGGGTCTGAGTTTGTTATAGACTGTGATATTTTGGTTCCAGCCATAGGACAGGCGATTGACCTGAAACTGCTGGAGAGTGAGGATAAAGTAGAGACAACCAGAAGAAACACTCTGGCTGTAAATGAATTTACAATGCAGACAAACAATCCAAAAATATTTTCAGCAGGAGACTGCGTAACCGGACCATCAACCCTGATTCGTGCCTGTGCAGGCGGTAGAAAGGCAGCAATAAATATAGACCGATTAATAAATGGTAAGGAATTAAGGGCAACCTATGAGGACTACTTTGATAAATTATTTGAGAAGGTTAAAGTCTTTGATCCCATAGAAGAGATAGGATTTTTAGGAGGCAGAAAGAGGCTGCATCTGGAAATGCTTCCCCCTGATGAAAGAAAACAGACCTTTGACGAGGTGGAAAAGGGATATAGTCAACTTGAGGCAATGAGTGAAGCAGATCGGTGTCTGAGATGTTATAGAGTTGGGATGGTGGCAGTTTAGTAAAAAAACGTAATCGTTTTTTACTGTTTACCGTTCACAGACAACGGATAACGGATAAATCAACATAGAAAGAGGAGTGAGGATGGTTAATTTAACGATTGATGGGAAAGAGGTTGCAGTAAAAGAAGGCACTACAATTTTAAAGGCTGCAAGGTTTGCAGGAATCGAGATCCCTACCCTTTGTTATCATGAGAGGTTGAACCCTATAGGCTCATGCAGGATGTGTATTGTGGAGATCGAGGGTTTGGCTCATCCAATGACAGCATGTAATACACCTGTTACAGAGGGGATTATCGTAACGACGGATTCTCCTCGGCTTCAAAAAATGAAAATGGAGACCCTCAAATTGCTTTTGGTGAAACATCCCCTGGACTGTCCGGTATGTGATAAAGGGGGTGAATGCACCCTTCAGAATCTGGTACACGAGTTTGAGATAGAAGGCACGGTATATCAGGCTGAAAGAGAAGATAGAGAGTCTTTATACCCTACACCCCTTATTCACTACTGGCCGGACAGGTGTATAATGTGTCTGCGCTGTGCTACGGCCTGCAGGGAGATAAAAGGATTAGGAGCAATCGATATTGATGGTTCAGGCTTTAACACAAGTATAACCGCTGTAAATCGGGATAAGTGCGAATCCTGCGGCGAATGTATCCAGGTATGTCCTACAGGTGCTTTGACAGAAAATTTAGGCCGATATAAGGGACGTCCATGGATGGTAAATCGGGTTATGACTACATGTACCTATTGTGGATGTGGATGTCAGCTTGAGATCAATGTGTTTAATAACAGGATAGTGGGTATAACAACAAAAGACGGTATCGGTGTAAATAAAGGCAGTTTATGTGTAAAGGGGCGTTTTGGATATGAATTCATAGAGAGTGAGGAACGGCTTACTAAACCCCTTATCAAAAAGGATGGGATATTTCATGAGGCAAGCTGGGATGAGGCGCTCGGTCTTGTTGCTGAAAAACTCAAAGGAATCAAAGCCTCTCATGGGGCTGATGCCATCGCAGGCCTTTCTTCTGCCCGCTGCACCAATGAAGAGAACTATCTTATGCAGAAATTCATGCGGGCAGTTATTGGAACAAATAACATAGACCACTGCGCCAGGCTTTGACACTCCTCTACCGTGGCAGGTCTTGCCACAGCATTTGGCAGCGGGGCAATGACAAATCCTATCGCTGACGTCTTAAAGTCAGAAGCCATATTGGTAACAGGAAGCAATACTACAGAAAATCATCCAATCTTTGCAAACTACATTAAAGAGGCTGTTTTAAAAAAAGGAGCCAAATTAATAGTTGTTGATCCCAGGAAGATTGATCTGGTTGATTATGCAAGTATCTGGCTTAGACCAAAACCTGGTACTGATGTTGCGTGGATTAACGGGTTACTCCATGTTATTATCAAGGAAAATTTGCATGCTGCAGAATATATCAAAGAGAGAACCGAAGGGTTTGAGGAGCTTCAGGCTTGTGTTGAAAAATATAATCCGGAATATGTTTCAGAGATAAGCGGCATACCATCCTCAGATCTGATTAATGCGGCTCTTACCTATGGAAAGGCAAAACCTGCCTCAATAATGTATGCTATGGGGATCACCCAGCATATAACAGGAACAGACAATGTAAAGTCCCTGGCAAACCTTGCAATGCTATGTGGTAACGTTGGTGTTGAAGGAGGAGGTATTAACCCCTTACGGGGACAGAATAACGTTCAGGGGGCTTGTGACCTCGGTGCCTTGCCAAATGTTTTCACAGGCTATCAACCGGTTACCAATGATGAAGTCAAACAAAAATTTGAAAAGACATGGGGGGTGGATAGTCTACAAAGTACAGTTGGACTTACAGTTACTGAGATGTTTAATGCTGCAAAAGAAGGAAAAGTAAAGGCAATGTACATTATGGGTGAAAATCCCCTGCTCAGTGACCCTGATATTCATCATATAGAACATTGTGTAAAATCGCTGGAATTTTTAGTAGTCCAGGACATATTTTTAACAGAGACTGCAGAGTACGCTGACGTGGTTCTTCCCGGTGTATCTTTTGCCGAAAAGGATGGAACATTTACAAATTCTGAAAGAAGGGTTCAGCGTGTAAGGAGGGCGATTCAACCACGAGGAGATGCCAGAGAAGACCACTGGATAATATGTGAGTTGTCCAAAAGGATGGGATACCATATGAATTATGGTAGTCCGAGTGAGATTATGGAGGAGATACGCACAGTAACCCCCAGCTATGCAGGCATAACTTATGAACGGATTGAAAAAGAAGGTATTCCCTGGCCCTGTCCGGGTGAAGACCATCCTGGAACACCAATCCTTCACTTAGAGAGATTTGCAAGGGGTAAAGGGCTATTCTCTGCCATCGATTACAAAAAACCTGCTGAATTGCCAGATAAGGAGTATCCGTTTTTGCTTACCACAGGAAGGGTATTGGAGCACTACCATACAGGTACAATGACTCGTAAAGGAAAAGCGCTTAATATGCTTTATCCTGAACTTTTGGCAGAGATAAATCCGGAAGATGCCGTGGGTTTGGGTATTGAATCCGGTGATTTTGTTACTGTAGCATCCCGTCGAGGGGATATTAAGGTAAAGACAATAATTAGTGAACGCCCTGACAGGGGAGTCATATTTGTTCCCTTTCATTTCAAGGAGTCGCCTGCAAATATATTAACAATAAATGCTATTGATCCTATTGCGAAGATACCGGAATACAAGGTATGTGCCGTGCGGGTTGAGAAGGTTGGTTAAAACAACAAAAAATCTTGACAGCAAATTGGCCGTGTGTTAAATTTGAGTTGAATGAACAATCATTCATAATTTCTCAGGTGGATAGGCTGAAGTTTAGGCTATAGACTATTAGCCTGTAGACTATTAGCCTACTTCAGCCTACAGTCTATTAGGCTACTACAGTCTACAGCCTAAACAACCTGAGTAGTAACTCCTTTTTCAGCATAAGCAGGACATAGGGGATCCGAGAGATTAAATGACCGAGTTACCAACAAAAACAGAGGACAAACATAAAAGAATTCTCCAGGCAGCTATTAAGGTATTCGCCAAGAACGGTTTTTATAATTCAAAGGTTTCCGAAATTGCCCAGGAAGCAGGTGTTGCAGATGGAACGATCTACCTCTATTTTAAGAACAAGGATGACATACTCATTTCCCTCTTTGAAGAAGAGATGGAAAAAATTATACAGAACATGAAACAGGAGATCGACAAAGAGGAAGACCTTTTAAAGAAGTTGAAGATGTTTGCTGTTGTGCAATTGAATTCCAAGAAGGAAAATCCGGATCTGGCAGCCATTATGGAAGTGGAGCTAAGGCAGAGCAGTAAGTTTATGAAAGAATATGTGAATATGAAATTTATTGAATATTTAAAGATTGTTTCTTCCATAATAAAGGAAGGACAGAAGAAAGGGATAATCAAAAAGGAGGTAGACCCCACCATTGTGAGCAGGGCATTCTGGGGGGCATTGGATGAAGTGGCCAGGTTTTGGGTGTTATCCCCCAGGAAGAAAGTCAGTTTATCCACTTCTGCTGAGTTGATAAGCGATATCTTTATCAAGGGAATGGTTGAATAGAGAGGGGGTGGAAGTTTAGCTCAAAAGGGAATTTCCAACCGTGTTTAAATACGAAATAGAAAAGGAGGGTTTAAGGTGAATCTAGTCGTATGTGTAAAACAAGTTCCGGATACCGAATCGGCAATAAAGGTTAAACCAGACGGTTCAGGTATCATTAAAGATGATTTAAAGTATGTTATGAATCCCTATGATGAATATGGTATAGAAGAGGCATTGCGGATTAAGGAAAAATTCGGTGGGGTGGTTACCATTTTGTGTATGGGACCAGGAAGGGCTGTCGAGACTATAAGGACAGGCCTGGCTATGGGAGCAGACCAGGCCGTGCAACTTGATGACCCTGCTTTTGAAGGAGGCGATGCTTTTGCTACTGCTAAGACATTGGCTGAGGCATTGAAGGGCATAGAATACGATCTGATCTTCTGCGGCAAACAGGCTATTGATGATGATCTCTCACAGGTGGGTGCATCCCTGGCAGAATTATTAAAGCTTCCCCAGGTCTCATTAATCCAGAAACTGGAGATTGCAGATGATAAAAAATCCGCAACGGTACACCGTCAGGTGGAGGGAGGCATCGAGATACTGAAGGTGTCTTTACCTGCGGTTTTGACAACACAGAGGGGTCTTAATGAACCAAGATATGCCTCATTACCCGGAATAATGAAGGCCAAAAAGAAGCCCCTTGATGTAAAAAACCTTGCAGCATTGGGGTTGAGTTCAGACAGTGTGGGTTGTGCCGGTTCAAAGGCGATAATAACAAAGTATACTCCTCCTCCTCCGCGTGCCGCTGGGAAAATTATAGAAGGAGAAGGGCCACAGGAAACCGTACCCAAACTGGTTAAGCTTCTAAGAGAAGAAGCAAAGATGATTTAAGGAGGGAGGGGTAATAATGGCTAATAGTGTATGGGTATTTGCAGAAGTTAAAGATGGTAGGATAAAAAAGGTCACATTCGAGATGTTGAGTGAAGGCAAGAAGATGGCAGAGAAACTGGGAGGGGATCTTTCGGCTGTACTCCTGGGCCAAAATGTAGGGTCTCTGGCGGAACAACTCGGTCACTATGGTGCTGATAAGGTATATCTGGCTGAACACGAGGCATTAAAGGATTATACAACCGATGCCTATAGTAAGGTAATCGCTGAATTGATAAAGGCAAATGAGCCGTCTATAGTCCTTTATGGTGCTACGGTTTTAGGTAAAGACCTCTCTCCGCGGGTTGCTGCCCGTGTCGAGGCTGGACTGGCAACAGACTGTACAGGGATAGGCCTGGATGACAATGGTAAGCTTACCGCAACAAGACCGATGTTTGCTGGAAAGGCATATGCCGACATATCCTTCTCCGATAGCAAACCAAATATGGCATCTATAAGACCAAATGCCTTGCCCGTCAGCCCACCGGATGAATCGAAGAAGGCAGAGCTGATAAAGGTAGATGTAAATATTAATCCTGACGATATCCGAACCACCGTACAGGAGTTTATAAAGGCTGCCGGTGAAAGACCTGACCTTACCGAAGCAGAGATTATCGTTTCAGGTGGCAGGGGGATGAAAGGACCGGAAAACTTCAAGATGTTAGAAGAATTGGCCGATGTTCTGGGAGCAACTGTGGGGGCTTCCAGGGCTGCTGTTGATGCCGGATGGAAAAATGTATCGGACCAGGTAGGGCAAACAGGTAAAGTCGTTTCCCCAAACCTCTATATAGCCTGCGGTATCTCCGGAGCCATCCAGCATCTGGCAGGTATGAGCACATCTAAGTACATAGTTGCCATAAATAAGGATTCAGAGGCCCCCATATTCCAAAAGGCCGATTATGGCATAGTTGACGATCTGTTTAAAGTGTTGCCTGTCCTTACAGAAGAGTTAAAGAAATTAAAGGCAGAAGGTTAGAAGTATGGAGCATAGAGCATTCCATGCTCTATGCTCACCCCCCCCTGATTTGCTGAGAGGAGGTTTACAAAAATCATGAATGTAGCCGGTTATACAATCCTGAGTATTCCAAATTTTGTTCTATTGGCTATTGTGATAATAGCAGCTCTGGTATTTTTTGTAAACAGGGTTAAGTATCTATATATTATTCTCCGCCTCGGGAAAGAAGACAACAGATTCAAAGAGATAGGCAAAAGGATAAAAATCACTCTAAAAAGGATCCTTTTACAGATATGTGTTCTAAAAGACGTCAGTGCCAGGGATTTGGCCGGTCTCGGTCATGCTATGATATTCTATGGATTCCTTTGTTTCGCATTCAGTTATATATTCATGTTCGGCAGAGGCTTTATCCCCGGTCTTTCCTTTCATGTGCTGGGAGCTTCTTTTGCCAGTTATTTCCCATTGATCCTGGATATAGCTGCATTAATGGTTATGATTGCAATTGTCTGGGCGTTACTGAGAAGATATGTGGTAAGACCTCCAAGGTTAGAGACTACTCGGGAGGCGGCGATTATATTGGGCATAATATTTTCCTTGATGGTCTTTCATTTCCTCATGGAGGGGTTTGAGATCAATATAGATTCCCACGAAACGGCAACCCTGGCATTTGTCGGGGCAGCATTTGCCGGTTTTTTTAGCAATATGGGTTTTGAAAAAACAACCCAGGAAGCCCTCTTTATCGCTTCATGGTGGATTCACGTCCTTCTTGTCCTTGGGTTCATGGTTCTTATCCCTTATTCAAAACATCTCCATCTTATACTTGCTCCCTTTAACATCTTCTTTAAGTCACTGGGGCCGAAAGGTGCCCTCATGCCAATATTGAACATGGAAGAGGCTGAAACATTTGGTGTATCTAATGTAGAGGAATTTACCTGGAAACAGCTACTCGATCTGTATACCTGCGCCGAATGTGGTAGGTGCGAGATTAACTGTCCAGCCCACCTCTCTGAAAAGCCTCTTTCTCCAAGGCACTTGATCCACGACCTTAAAGTACACCTTCTGGAAAAGGGGTCTAATTTGCTTAGAAGTAAGAATGGGGGGGATGGAAAGGCAGAAACAGAAGAAGCAGCAGAAGAGGGTTATGAGGGTAAGAGTCTTATAGGAGACGTGGTATCCGAGGATAAAATTTGGTCTTGTGTAACTTGCGGTTCATGTATGGAACAGTGCCCTGTATCCAATGAGCATGTAGATAAGATAATAGATATGCGGCGTTATCTGGTGCTTATGGAGAGTAAGTTCCCTTCTGAGGTTCAGACTGTCTTTAAAAATATGGAGAACAACAGCAATCCCTGGGGCATAGGATGGGCAACAAGGGGTGATTGGGCTAAAGACCTGGGAGTGAAAATCATGTCAGAGGATAGCAACGTTGACATACTCTATTGGGTAGGTTGTGCAGGGTCCTTTGATGAACGCAATAAGAAAATATCAACCTCTCTGGTCAATATCTTCAATAAGGCAGGTGTAAATTTTGGCATACTCGGAGCAGAGGAGAAGTGCTGTGGCGATTCTGCAAGAAGGATTGGAAACGAATATCTCTTCCAGATGCTTGCTGCAGAAACGATAGAGATTTTGAAAAATTATAACGTAAAAAGGATTGTAACCCAATGCCCCCACTGCTTTAACACTTTAAAGAACGAATATCCTCAATTCGGTGGAGAATTTGAGGTGTTGCATTACACAGAATTCATTACAGAACTGATTGCAGAGGGCAAACTTAAGCTGACTAAACCGATAAACAAAACCATTTCTTACCATGATTCTTGCTATCTGGGAAGATACAATACAATATATGATGCCCCAAGGAAGATATTAAAGAGTATTCCAGGGGTTAAATTGGTTGAAATGCTAAGAAACAAGGCAAAGAGTATATGTTGTGGTGCCGGCGGTGGTCGGATGTGGATGGAAGAGCATTTGGGAAAGAGGATAAATGAGATGAGACTGCAAGATGCCCTGGATGTGAATCCAGACCTGATATCAACCGTGTGCCCCTATTGTCTGACCATGTTTGAGGATGCCATTAAAGAAAAGGATGTGCAAGAATCTTTGAAAAGTAAGGATATAGCTGAACTGGTAGAGGAAGCAATGGAATAGAATTCAGGAGTCAGAAGAAAATTATTTTAATTCTGACTCCTGATTATGCCCCCATCATATTTTCCGGTTCTATTAAATCCTTTTTTTCACCAAGGGCAACGAGGGTATCACCCAGTTCAATCATAGATTCCGATGAAGGATTAAAGACCATCTGCCCTGTAGCCTTCTTTATAGCCACAATAATCAACCCCAGTTCCTGTCTTATTGAACAATCGCTTAAAGAAACATCGATAAACCTGGAAGCCTTCCGT
>JBAZOX010000008.1:0-21431 GCA_041648535.1 Desulfobacteria bacterium
TAGCTTCAAATAGTTTGCCCTGCGTGTCTTTCGATCCCGCTCATCCTACTATCGGGTATCTCCAGGGAGAGAGGATGTCAAACCAGATCAATGGAACAGATCGTCTGGTTGAAAAAGTCGGTGATACATTCTTTCTCATCCGACTCCATATGGGCCATGGCTGCACGGGGATGTTGATTTAGCATACCAGTGACCATGTATGGGATAAAGTAGCCCCAATCGATCTTTTTGCGCAAGGGGATGATATGAGATTCGATAACTTCGATGAGTGGGCGCACCTTGAATTTAGGGTTTTTCAGAAACGAGACCAGCAGCTCCAATGGGCAATTGCCTGCCCCGCGGCCTATGCCGTACAGGCTGCCGTCCAAGTAATTGACCCCATTGATGATAGCAGCGATAGTGTTGGCAAAGGCGAGTTGCTGATTGTTATGGCAATGAATGCCGATGGTTTTATCGGGCATGCGATCCATATAATGTTTGGCTAAAACATCGATGTCCTCGGAATAAAAGGCACCGAAGCTGTCGACCAGATAGATGACAGGAACTCGGCTTTGGGACAGATCGTCCAGTGCCTCCCGCAGGTCTCGCGGCCCGACGGTTGAGACAGCCATCACGTTGATAGTAGTCTCATAACCCTTGGCCTGACAGTGATGGGCCAGTGCAATAGCAGCGTCGATCTGGTGCACGTAACAGGCCACGCGAACCATATCCAGAGAGCTTTCGGATTTGGGTGGAATATCGTCATAGTCAATGCGGCCGATATCAGCCATGGCGGAAAGCTTGATCTTCTTCTCATCGTCACCGATAACCCGCTGCAAATCTTCTTCCGCGCAAAACCGCCATGAGCCGTACACATCGCGAGAAAAGGCGGACTCTGAGCTCAAATATCCTATCTCCATATAATCAATACCGGCTTCACTACAGGCCAGGTAGACCTGCCGTACGAAATCGTCTTCGAACTGCCACTTGTTCATTAATCCGCCGTCGCGAACTGTACAGTCGACAACTTTAATCTGAGGACGAAACATATACTTCTCCTTATGCCAATGCGTCTTAAATTTTGTTGTTTATTGAAGGACGAGCGAAAGAAACTGCCTAACATTATGAACAATTTCCTGCGGTTTTCTGTCGGCCAAACAGCGACGTTCCCACACCGACGGGGATTTGATTGTTAAAACAAACTCGCGTCTGACCTCAGGCGGAACCATGGCGAAAAGCCCAGAAACCCTCCGCCCTCTGGTCGTAATACACAGCCCCTTAGCTCAATTCATGATCGCTTGAAAGCTTATCATCCTGACCGCTAATTAGAGGAAAATAAATAGCAAAAACCCACTGGATTTTTAACGGGCACAGTTGTCCAAGATTTAAGAAAGGCGAGTTTGATAAGAACGGAAATCCAGTATTTTTGCGAGAGCATCATAAAGGTCGACTATCCGGCTGATTCTGACCGAGGTCTTTATCTTCTGTTCGAAGGCCCAATAACCGGTTTTTTTAGATGATAGTCGGTATGCTGTTCGAATGCATAGGCCACCTGTAGAAGTCTACCTTCATCAAAATGTTTCCCCAAAAGCTGTAATCCTATAGGCAATCCTTCTCTGCTAAAACCGCAGGGGATGGATATGCCAGGAATCCCGGCGAGATTTGCCGGGATTGTAAATATATCGGAAAGGTACATTTGCAAGGGATTATCTGTCTTTTCTCCAATCTTGAAGGCAGGAGTCGGAGCGGTAGGGGTGAGTAGCACATCGCATTCCTTAAAGGCTTCATCAAAGTCTCTCTTTATAAGGGTTCTCACCTGCGACGCCTTTTTATAATAGGCGTCGTAGTACCCTGCAGAAAGGGCATAGGTGCCGAGCATGATCCGCCGCTTAACCTCTTGTCCAAACCCTTCAGATCTGGTCTGGGTATACATGTCCATTAATCCCTTAGTCCCAGAAGCTCTATACCCGTATTTTACGCCGTCATAACGAGCCAGGTTAGAACTCGCCTCTGCCGGTGCAATTAGATAATAGACCGCTACTGCGTGCTCACTATGGGGCAAGGAGATCTCTTTGTAAGTTGCCCCCAATTTCTCCAGCTCTTTTACCGCACTCCATAAAGACTTGTCTACATCCGGGGCAATCCCTTCTATAAAATACTCCATGGGGATTCCTATCTTTAACCCCTTTATATCCATCCCAAGATACTTTTCATAATCAGCCGCTTCAAGGTCTATAGAAGTGGAATCCAATTTGTCATGACCGCTTATAACCGACAACAGGATACTACAGTCTCTGACATCCTTTGTCATAGGACCAATCTGGTCCAGGGAAGAGGCAAATGCCACCAATCCAAAACGGGACACTCGTCCGTAGGTCGGCTTTAGACCGACTATGCCACAGCATGCCGCCGGCTGTCTGATGGACCCTCCGGTATCAGACCCCAGGGCTGCAATACACTCATCTGCAGCAACTGCACTTGCAGAACCACCGCTGGACCCCCCGGGGATTCTTTCTAGATCCCAGGGATTGCGGGTTACGCCAAAATACGATGTTTCAGTAGACGACCCCATAGCAAACTCATCCATATTGGTCTTGCCAATAAAAACCGGCAGGTGTTCCTTTAATCTCTCGATTACAGTCCCATTATATGGAGGTATGTAATTCTCCAGTATCTTTGAACCACAGGTAGTCTTTATCCCTTTTATACACATGTTGTCCTTTATCGCCAGAGGAATTCCCGTTAGCCTACTTTGCTTACCTTCTTTGATTCTCATGTCGGCCATCTCTGCCTGCTCAAATCCTTTCTCTTTCATCAACGTGATAAAGGCTCTTGTCTTTCCCTCAACCTCCTCTATTCTTCTGAATACAGACTCTGTTATATCCCTTGAAGTAACTTCCCCTTTCCTCAACATCTCTTGTAATTCGTGTATGGTCAATCTATACAATTCCATATCTCTTAGTCCTCTTTCACTCTATAATCCTGGGAACCCTGAAACAGTCTCTCTTCCCATCAGGGGCATTCAATAAGGACTCTTCTTTCGAGACAGACGATTCAACCTTATCATCCCTAAATACATTGCTTATGGCGCTAGCATAGGAGGTAGGTTCAATTCCTCTTGTATCCACTTCTCCCAGCTTGTCAAAATAAACGAGAATAGAGTTTAGTTGACTGGCAAACTTTTCCTTTTCCTCCTCTGTAAATCCCAGACGGGCCAATTTTGCTACCTTATCAACCTCTTCTTTGGTTATCTTCATTCCCTTGTCCTAGCTTAAAACCTCACTCCACTGTCACACTTTTTGCCAGGTTTCTAGGCTGATCAACATCTGTTCCCCTCAGCACCGCAATATGATATGCCAAAAGCTGGAGGGGAATGGCAAACAAAATGGGGGTTAAGGATGGTATTGTCTGAGGAATAAAAAACACATCGTCGACTTTCTTTGCAATCTCTCTGCGGGATATGCTTGCTACTGCAATTGTCTTCCCTCGCCTCGCCTTTACCTCTTCAATGTTGCTTACAATCTTTTCATAAGATATATCGTTTGATACCAGGACCACCACTGGCATATCATTGTCGATTAGTGCAATGGGGCCGTGCTTCATTTCGCCCGCCGGGTAACCCTCTGCATGGATATATGAAATCTCCTTTAGCTTCAATGCCCCTTCTAAGGCAAGAGGATAATTTATTCCCCTCCCTAAGTATAGAAAGTTCTGGCAACGGAAATACTTCTTGGCCATCTCCTTGATCTCCCCTTCTCGTTCCAGAATGTCTTCAATATGATGGGGGATCTTGGCTAGCTCTCCTAGAATATTCTTTGTTTTTCTCGCTGTGATACTCTTTTTGATTTTGGCTAGATAAAGAGTTAGAAGATAAAGTGCCGCCAGTTGGGTAGTAAATGCTTTGGTAGATGCCACACCTATCTCTGGCCCGGCATGGGTATATATTACCCCGTGAGATTCGCGAACGATACTGCTATCCACCACATTACAGATTGAGAGGGTTCTTCCCCCTTTTCTCTTTGTCTCTTTTAATGCCGCCAGAGTATCTGCTGTCTCCCCGGATTGAGAAATAAAGATCGAGAGGGTAGCCTCATCTATTATTGGATCTCGATAACGAAACTCCGACCCCAAGTCTACTTCAACAGGAATTCGACAAAATTCCTCAATCATAAATTCTCCTACCAGGGCAGCATGGAAAGATGTGCCGCAGGCAACCAGGAGTATGCGGTTTATCTTGCTCAATTCCCCATGGGAGATATTCATCTCTTCCAGGGAAACCTCACCCCTGTCTTTGAAAATCCTTCCTCTTATAGTATCGGTTATAGACCGGGGTTGCTCAAAGATCTCCTTTAGCATAAAGTGCTTATAGCCTTCTTTTTCCGCCATAACGGGGTCCCAGAGAATCTCCTTGGGGTCTCTGTTGATCTTCTTGCCTTCAAGAGAAGTTATCCTTGCCCCTTCGTCCGACAGAACTGCCATCTCGTTGTCATCCAAGAAGATTACCCTTCTTGTGTGATTCAGAATTGCAGGAATGTCAGACGCTACAAAGAATTCATCCTCCCCTAAGCCTATCACTAATGGACTTTCCTTCTTCGCAGCAATAAGCCTTCTTGGCTCTTTCTCATAGAGAACGGCTATGGCATAGGACCCCTTCAGTTTTTTGAGGGCATTTCTCACTGCAGACTCAAGGTCTTCCCCTGCAGCAATAAACCTATCTATGAGATGGGATATAATCTCAGTGTCTGTCTCGGATTGAAACTTACACCCTTCGGAGATCAAGGACTCTTTCAACTCGACATAATTCTCTATTATACCATTATGTACAACTGCCACCCCACCGGCTTTATGGGGGTGGGCATTTTCCTCAGAGGGCCTACCGTGGGTTGCCCACCTTGTATGCCCTATGCCAACGCTTCCACAAAAAACCTCGTTTCTTATAGAATCCTCCAGATTTTTTATCTTTCCCTTACAGCGGCGTACTTCAATGTCCCCATTATCAAAAACAGCGATCCCTGCCGAGTCATATCCCCTGTACTCAAGCCTCTTGAGGCCCTCTAACAGGATGGGGACACTCTTCCTCTTTCCTATGTAGCCTATAATGCCGCACATAATTATGCCTCTATTTTACTTCCTCTTCTTGGTCACCTGTTTTGCCCGGCTCAATGCCAGACTGCCTGAGGGCACATCCTCTGTGATAGTTGACCCTGCTCCGATGTATGCCCCTTCACCGATCTTAACGGGTGCTACAAATTGGGTATCGCTCCCTATAAATACATTGTCTTCTATGATTGTCTGATGTTTTTTCAATCCATCGTAGTTGCAGGTAATGGTTCCTGCCCCAACATTTACCCCCCTGCCCAGTATGGCGTCTCCTAAATAGCTGAGGTGAGAGGCCTTGCTTCCTTCTCCAATCTTTGTCTTCTTAATCTCCACAAAATTTCCTATCTTAACCCTATCCTCTAACTCTGTATCGGGTCTCAAATGGGCAAACGGGCCGATTATAACTCTATTGGCTATCTTACTATCACTGATAACACAACAAGACTTTATGATGACACTATCACCAATTATAGAATTGGCAATCATGGATCCGGGTTCAATTGTGCATTCTTTCCCTATTTGCGAGTTGCCCTGTATATAACAATTGGGATAAATCACCGTGTCTCTTCCTATCCTGACGCCCCTTTCTATGAATGTCGTCTGAGGATCCATAATGCCTACCCCTTCCATCATTAGTTTATAGAGGATATCTTTTCTAATGACCTCGTTCGCCTTTGCCAGTTCCGCTCTATTGTTTATCCCCATAACCTCAAAAGGGTCTTCTGCTAAAAAGCCCTTCGCCTTATCATCATCCTCTGTGGCTATCGCTACGACATCGGTCAAATAATACTCTGACTGCTTATTTTCTCTGCCAACCATTTGTAGGGCATGAAACAGATAGCTCGCTTTTGCACAGTATATCCCTGTATTGACTTCCTTAACTTTTCTCTCCAGATCGGTAGCATCCTTCTCTTCCACAATCCTTAAAATCTCGCCGTCATCACCTCTAATTATCCTTCCATAACCCTCAGGATTCGGGAGTTTTGTTGTTAAAACGGCAACCCCGGATTTTCCTCCTTGATGAACCTCTATCAATGCCCTGATAGTGTCCTCCTTGATTAGGGGCACATCGCCACAGAGTATTAATATGTCTCCTTTAAAATCCTTCAGGGTGTCTTTTGTACACAAAACAGCATGCCCTGTACCCAGCTGCTCTTTCTGTTCGACAAAAGTTAGCCCTTCCCCCTTAAGCCTCTCCCTTATAAGCTCCGACTGATAGCCCGTTACCAGTATAATATCCTGAGAATTTATCTTTCTGGCCACCTCTATAGGGAAGGACAACATGGGCTCACCCATCAATGGATGAAGCACCTTCACCAGATTGGACTTCATCCTTGTGCCCTTACCAGCAGCCAATATCACAGTGGCTATCTCTTTCACATCGACCCTTTTCTTAAAAAACTGTACCGGCTTAGCCAAATAAAGTGGTGCCGATAAAGTTGTTGGGTGCTCGTATCTGTTGCTTACTAAAATAAAAAAGGGACAGGGTTTTTAAACCCGTCCCCTCTTTAAGGGATATGGCCTCGGGGTTATCTCGCCCTTGAAGCAACCTGGAGCCTCACTAGAGCCCTGCTCAACGCCGCCTGGGCTCTTGCATAGTCTATCTCTTCCTTACCTGCCTTTTTAATTCTGTCTTCTGCCCTGGCTCTGGCCGCTTCAGCCCTTTTTAAATCTATCTGCTCAGCTTTTTCAGCAGTCTCAACCAAGATATAAACCCTGTTGGCTGTCACCTCTGCAAAACCCCAGTTCACTGCAAGATAGCTTGGGCTTCCATTTTTCCGGTATTTAATTTCTCCAATTTTCAATGTTGTAATAAAAGGGGTATGCCCGGGAAGAACCCCGAATTCGCCCTCTTCTCCAGGGGCGGTTATTTCACTAACCTCCTCCTTTATTACAGACTTTTCTGGTGTAACTACCTCCAAAAGAATTTTCCCTTCCACAGACATCTCTCCCTCAATTCGTTATGCAGCCATCAACCGCTCTGCTTTTTGAAGTGCATCCTCTATCGTCCCTACCATATAGAATGCCTGCTCTGGAAGATCATCATGCTTCCCTTCTACTATCTCTCTAAAGCCCTTTATCGTATCCTCTGTTTTAACATACACCCCTTTTGTGCCGGTAAATTCTGCAGCTACAAAGAATGGCTGAGATAGAAATCTCTGAATCTTCCTTGCCCTCGTCACTATGAGCTTATCCTCTTCAGAAAGCTCCTCCATCCCAAGGATGGCAATAATATCTTGAAGGTTCTTATACCGTTGAAGAATTGTCTGAACCTCCCTGGCTACCCTATAATGCTCCTCTCCCAGTATCTGGGGATCAAGGATCCTAGATGTGGAATCAAGGGGATCAACAGCAGGATATATTCCCAGCTCTGCGATTTGTCGAGACAAAACAGATGTTGCATCCAGGTGAGCAAAGGTAGTTGCCGGAGCCGGATCGGTCAGGTCATCTGCAGGAACATAGACCGCTTGAACTGACGTAATTGAGCCATTCTTCGTTGACGTAATCCTTTCTTCCAGCTCTCCTAGATCGGTTGCCAGAGTAGGCTGATAGCCCACAGCCGACGGCATGCGTCCCAGCAAGGCGGAAACCTCTGATCCTGCCTGTGTAAATCTAAAGATATTGTCTATGAATAGCAGGACGTCCAGTCCTTCTTCGTCCCTGAAGTATTCAGCTGCGGTTAGTGCAGAAAGCCCCACCCTTGCTCTGGCCCCGGGGGTCTCGGTCATTTGGCCATAAATAAGAGCAGTCTTGTCTAGAACCTTTGATTCCTTCATCTCTAACCATAGATCGTTACCCTCTCTGGTCCGCTCTCCAACCCCACCAAATACAGAGAAACCACCATGTTCTCTGGCAATGTTGTGAATTAATTCCATGATTATAACGGTTTTCCCGACCCCTGCACCCCCAAATAATCCTACCTTTCCTCCTCGGGGGTATGGTTCCAACAGGTCGATTACCTTAATCCCTGTCTCGAATGGCACAACAGAAGTGTCTTGATCAAGAAAAGAGGGGGCAGGACGATGTATAGGATATCTCTTCTTTTCGCCGATAGGCCCCATTTCATCCACAGGCTCCCCGATTACATTTATCACTCTGCCTAAAGTCTCTTTTCCCACAGGCATAGTAATCTGATTACCCCTATACACAGCCTCCATTCCTCTAGTCAAACCATCGGTTATGTCCATGGCGAGACACCTTACTGTGTTGTCTCCCACGTGTTGCGCTACCTCTACAATAAGGTTGCCTAATTTATCGCTTATGGCCGGGTTTGTTAATTCTATTGCGCCGTATATAGGGGGAAGGCTTTCCTCTCTAAATCTGACATCAACTACCGGACCAATAATCTGTACAACTTTTCCCTTCGTTTCCATCGTCCTCTATTCCTCCTCCTTGTTCCTTATTTGTAATTACTCGGCCACCGATCTACGCTGGTCCTCGCTGATATTTTTCTTTTATTGCAACTACTCCTTTTGAATTCTGGTTTTCTGCTAAAATTCAATATGTTTAAACCTATCTGCGTTCATCTGTGTGAATCTGTGGCTGAACAGTAACCCTTATTTTAATGCTTCCGATCCACCTACAATATCCAACATCTCCTTTGTGATAGCCGCCTGCCTTGCTTTATTGTAGGATAATGTGAGGCTGTCAATCAATTCACCGGCATTTTTGGTTGCCGCCTCCATAGCCATCATCCTTGCTGCATGTTCACTGGCTACTGACTCCAACAATGCCTTGAATATCTGAACCTCAATGTACCGTGGAAGGATCTCTTTCAATATCCTTTCTTCATCAGGCTCGTAGATATAATCTATAACCGATTCCCCTGGTTCTGTTTCCATAGGCTTAATTGGTAAAAGTGTCTCTACGGCTACCTCTTGTCTCATCGTGGAACGAAATTTTGTATAGACCAGACTGATCTCGTCAACTACTTTGTTTCCATAGGACTCTACAATCTCCCGCCCAATGTCAGAGGCAAGACTGTATTTTAAATCACCAAGGACACCTAAGTACTCTTTGTGTCTGTCATATCTTTTCCTTCTAAAATAATCTCTTCCCTTTATGCCAATCACTACCAGAGATGTCTCTAAAGACCTCTCTTTATTCTCTTTCATAATCCTCTCTGCCCTAGAGAGCACATTGTTGTTAAATGCCCCACAAAGCCCCCGTTCTGCCGCAATTACTATCATTCTAACTCTCTTTACCTCTCTTCTCTCAAGGAGCGGGTGGGCTTCTCCTCGCGTCCTCAGCGCCAAGCTGCTTAATACCTCCCCCATCTTTTCTGCATACGGCCGAGCTTTTAACGCGTTATCCTGTGCCCGTCTCAATTTGGCTGCAGCAACCATCTGCATAGCCCGAGTTATTGTCTGTGTATTTTTAACACTGCCTATCCTTCTTCTTATATCTCTTAATGTGGCCATATCAACTCAACCTCTCAAGGGGTAAACATTCCTTTAAATTCGGTCAGCGCTTTCTTTGTCTTGTCATCAAGCGCACTATCAATTTCCTTTTTCTCTTTAATCTCTGCCAAAATATCTCCGTGCTTTTCATCGAAGAACTTGAAAAGCTGTTCTTCATATTTTCCCAGAACATGCTCGGGATATTCATCAACAAACCCTTTTGTGCCGGCATAAATAATCAAGATCTGTTTTTCCACAGGAATTGGTTTATACTGCCCCTGCTTCAACAGCTCCGTCAACCTGCTTCCCCTTGCCAACTGAGCTTGTGTAGCCTTATCCAAATCGCTTCCAAATTGGGCAAATGCCGCCAGTTCACGATATTGAGCTAAATCCAGCCTCAAGCTTCCGGCAACCTGCTTCATTGCTTTGTTCTGGGCATTCCCACCAACCCTTGAGACGGATAATCCCACATTAATTGCGGGTCTTATCCCTGCATAAAAGAGATCGGGTTCGAGGTATATCTGACCATCCGTAATAGATATGACATTTGTTGGAATGTAGGCAGAAACATCCCCTGCCTGGGTTTCAATAACAGGCAGGGCTGTCAGGGAACCGCTCCCTAATTTTTCATTCATCTTTGCCGCTCTCTCCAGCAATCTTGAGTGCAAATAGAATATGTCTCCGGGATATGCCTCCCTTCCTGGGGGGCGCCTTAAAAGAAGCGACATCTGTCTATAGGCAACAGCGTGTTTCGATAGATCATCATATATAACCAGGGCGTGTTTGCCTTTATCCCTAAAATACTCTCCCATGGCGCAACCTGCATACGGGGCGATAAACTGTAATGGGGCAGGGTCAGATGCTGCTGCACAGATTATAGTCGTATAGTCCATGGCGCCAAACTTATCTAATGTATCGAAAACCCTGGCTATAGTTGACTTCTTTTGTCCTATCGCAACATAGATACAAAAGACATCTGTGTCTTTCTGATTTATAATAGTATCAATTAACACAGCTGTCTTACCTGTCTGCCTATCCCCGATAATGAGTTCTCTTTGTCCCCTGCCAATGGGTATCATAGAATCAATAGCTTTAAGGCCTGTTTGTAAGGGTTCCTTAACCGGGGTTCTGGCAACAACACCGGGTGCCTTCGCTTCTACAGACCGGAACTCTTTGGTGTCAATAGAACCCTTGCCATCCAAAGGCTGACCAATGGCATTCACAACTCTTCCCACAAGTTCTTCACCCACGGGTACCTCTGTTATCCTGTTTGTCCTCTTTACCGTATCTCCCTCTTTAATATGGAGATCTTCCCCCAGTATAGCTACCCCAACATTATCCTCTTCTAGATTTAAAACCATGCCATAGATTTCCCCCGGAAACTCTATTAGTTCCCCTGCCATAGCATTTTCCAAACCATATATCCTGGCAATTCCATCCCCGACTGAGAGTACAGTGCCCGTTTCGCTAACATCTATCTCTCTGTCGTATTCCTTTATCTGCTTTTTGATTATTTCGCTTATCTCCTCCGCTCTAATCTGCATTTAACCCTCTTCCCCCCTTACTATTGATTTCTTCACCTTTTCAAGCTGTGTCCTGATGCTGCCATCAAAGATAACATTTCCCAACTTCGTTATTACACCACCTATGATAGTCGGATCCTTTTGTATTTCTAACAATACTTCTTTCCCGGAGTGCCTTTCCAGAGATTCTTTGAGCTTAGAAACCAGCTCTTCGGGCATATTTTTTGCGACAATGACTTTAGCCCTGACTCTGCCGACAATCTGGTCGAGTATCTCCCGATACCTTTTTAAGATATACGGAAGAAACTCAATTCTCTTCTTGTCTATTAGAAGATTCAAAAAGTTCTCAACGTTTTTTGAAACGTCAAGTCGTTTAATAATTTCCTTCAATATCCCTTTTCTGTCCTTTATTGGATATACGGAGCCATATAGAACATTTCTTAATTCAATATTTTCATCCAGAGTATTGTTTATTTTTGTAAGTTCGGACTCGAACTTTTCACAACTATTTTCCTCTGCTCCAATACTGATTAGTGCTTCTGCATATCGTCTTGTAATTCCAGTGCTTATCAATTTAACTTTACCACCTTTTCTATGTATTCTTTTACAATCCTCTCGTTATCGTTATCGTTTTGCTTTTTACTTATTAGGTCTGCTGCCGTTTTGACCATTGATTCGGCAAACTCTTTTCTAATCATCCCTTTTGCTCTTGTTACTTCCTGCTCTATTGTTTGTACGGCCTGTCTTTTTATCTTCTCTGCCTCTTTTTTTGCGCTTTCTATGATCCTCTCTTTTTCAGCCAAGCCTTCCTTTCTAAAAAGCTCTGCAATGTTTTCTGCCTCTTTGTCTATGTTTTGTAGTTTTTCTTTTAATCCTTCATACTTCTTTTCTGCTTCTTTCTTTATTTTTTCTGCTTCTCTTATGGCTTTTTCTATACTTGAGCTTCTATTTTTAAAATAGGTCTTTATACGATTGGCTAGAAGTTTATAAAGAAGCACGACCAAAATTATAAAGTTTGTGGCTTTCCATATTAAGCCCCACGTCTCCTTATCCATCACTCTATTCTCCTTCCCAAAACCTTTTCTGCTATATCTCGGGAATTTTCCTCTATTCGTTTCCCCAGCTCGCTTTTTACGCGTTCTATGTCTTTATATATCCCCCCCTTCTTCTCTTCTATAATGTCTTTTGCCTCTTTTGCGGCGGCATTTATTGTCTTCTTTTCTTCTTCTAAACCATCTTTTTTTAAACCTTCTCTCATTTCTAGTGCTCTATGTCTCGCTTCTTTAAGTTTGTCTTCATACCCCGCTGTCTTCTTTTTAACCTCTTCTTCTATTTCTTTCCCCTTTTTGTTTAAGCCCTCTATCTTTTCCAGCCTTTCATCTAAGGTATTAATAACCGGTCTAAAAAGAAATCTAGTCAATACCCATAAAACTGTAAGAAAAACTATAATTTGAATAAATAGTGTATAATTTAAGTTTATCAATTCAACCACCTCCTCTTTGTCTACCCTAAAAAAAGTAACCGTTCACAGTTCTCAGTTTACGGTTCACGGTTCACGGTTCACGGTTCACGGTTTAATTGCAACAGCAGGCATTACAACAGCAAGCTTAAGCTTACTGTTGTATAAAGCTTGAAGCATTTTTGCCAACTGTTAACCGCAAATAGATACCTCTTATCTTTGTATAATCTCTAGCCACTTTCTCCCCGTTAGTCTAATATCTGATGTCTTTTTTTATGCCCTCATTGGCATTATTATGCTTATATGACTACTATTGTTCGATTTTAATACAGCTGGACTTAAAGCGTCTTTTAACTCTATTAACACTTCTTCTCCATCTAAAATATTCAGGACTTCAACAAAATAACCTGCATTAAAAGCCATTATTAAATCAGGCCCTCTGTAGTCTATTTCCATTTCATCGTATGCCTCCCCATAATCTGCATTGCTTGCTCTCAATCCTATCTTCCCTGTAGAAATATAAAATTTAACGGGTTTTAATCTTTCTTCAGAAACCAAAGAAACCCTTCTTAAAGAATTTATAAATCTGCTTTTGTTAATCACAAACTTTTTATCATTATCCCTGGGAATTAAACTCCTATAATCAGGAAATTCTCCCTCCAGCAGTCTCATTACCATTGATAGCCGGCCTACCTTAAAAACACAATTATTGTCCTTTATTCCAATATACACCTTTTTGTTATCCTTATCATCTTCTAATATCCTCTTGAGCTCATTAAGCCCCTTTCTTGGAAAGATAATTCCTTTATCTAACTTAAAACCTTCTGTCTCTGCATCTTCTTTTTCCATCATAGAAAGTCTATGTCCATCTGTTGCAACCATCCTGATTGTTTTTCCAGTCTTCTCAAAGAACACCCCATTTAAGTTGTGCCTTTTTTCATCCAGAGAAGCAGCAAATATTGTCTTTTTAATCATCTCCCTAATCTTATCAATATCTACTGGAAATAAATTAACATCTTCATGTGTCGGTAAAGAAGGAAATTCTTTGGGGTCCATACTGATAAGATTAAACACAACTTTTCCACAAACAATCTCTATGCTTCCTCCCCCCTGGGTAGATTCTTTCAGTTTTAAAGATACCTTTTCTTCTGGCAGTTCCCTAACTATTTCAAGGGTCTTTTTAGCTAACAGCACCACCCTTCCTTCTTTTATTACCTCAACTTCACAATTACCATATATTCCAACTTCCAGATTTGTTGCAGCATAATCCATTCTATCTTTTTTTGCATCTATTAAAACATTTTCTAATATAGACATCACGTTTCTTTTTTCAATAATCCCTTGTGTTTTTAAAAGAACCTTTAATAAGTCCTCTCTTTTAATTATCATTTCCATTTTTAACAACCTATGTTTATTATTATTACTACTAATATATATAAAATAATAATAGTAACGGCTGTGAATTTGTTAATAAGATAGCTAAGAACCAACAATGACTCTACTTTTTTTGTTGATGATAGACAGAAAAAAGTTATTTATAGTTGTAGAAAAACAATTATTCTAATTTAGCTTTAATAGAACTAACAGCTTCTTTTATAAAATTATCAGATTCAATCTGTTTGTTTATTTTATTTACAGCATAAATTACTGTTGAATGATCTTTTCCTCCAAAGGATGTCCCAATCTCGGGAAAAGAAAACTTGGTGAGCTTCCTGGACAGATACATTGCTATATGTCTTGGTAGTGAGAATGTCTTTAGTTTTTTATTAGAATTTAAATCAGAGACTTTAATCTTAAAAAAACCGGCAACAGCTTTTTGTATAGTGTCAACACTAATATCTTTGCTCTTGTTTAAGATTATTTCTTTTAAAACTTCCTTTGCAAGATTTAAGTTTATTTCACTTTCGGTGAGAGAAGCGAAGGCACCTATTCTTATAAGGGAGCCTTCCAATTCTCTAATGTTGGTTTTTATGTTTTCTGCAAGAAAAAAAGCCACGTCATCAGGAAGTGGTATATTATTGGAGTAAGCTTTATTCTTTAAAATAGCAATCTTTGTTTCTGTTTCTGGTGGTTGTATATCAGCAATAAGCCCCCATTCGAATCTAGAGCGAAGTCTTTCTTCCAGGGATGGAATTTCTTTTGGGAATTTATCGCTTGTTACAACTATTTGTTTTTGAGATTCATATAGAGAATTGAAGGTATGAAAAAACTCTTCTTGGGTTCTTTCTTTCCCGGCGATAAACTGAATGTCATCAATAAGTAAAACCTCTATCCCCCTAAATTTTTCCCTAAATGTTGCCATTCTATCATAGCGTATAGAATTAATCAACTCATTCACGAAATTTTCTGAACTTACATAACATATCTGTATAGATTTGTTTGTTATAAAACTTCCTATAGCATTTAATAAATGAGTCTTTCCAAGACCGACGCCTCCATAAATAAAAAGGGGATTATATGCCTTTGCTGGATTAGTTGCTACAGCAAGAGAAGCGGCATGAGCGAATTGGTTGCTGTTTCCAACCACGAAGTTTTCAAATGAATAGTTTTGGTTTAGGGGATCTCCTGTTGACGAACCGCATAAAGGGGGAGATACCTTCGTTGCTATAGATTTATTATTGTGGGGGCGGGAGCCCCTTTTTTGCTTAGAGTAAGAAAACTTAAAGGTGTATTCTTTATCAGAAAAAGTAGATATGGCCTCTTTTATAAGAGGCAGGTAGTTTTCATAAAACCAATCCTTAAAGAATTTATTTGGTACTTCTATTTCGATGGTTTCCTGGTCCATAGAGACTAATTTTACAGGTAAAAACCAATTTTCAAAAGTACGTGGATCAATATTTTTTTCTATTTTTTCTAATGCGCCTCGCCAAATATCCATAAAAAGAAAATTCTATTTCTTCCACAGGGTTATCAACACCTGTTAATAGATTTAGAAATACAGCATTGATGAAGTCGTAAAAAGTCAGGAAACCCTCTTTCTTAACATTCCTGCGGAAGCCGGGATCCAGCAAATTCAAGCATTTCTAGACTCCGGCGAAAGCCAGCGTGATGGAATTGGGACTTTTTACGAAGCCGTCAGCATTGGTATAATAAACAAAAGAAATTCATTTATCAAGAATTATTTAAAGGTTTTTTATAACGACAAATTAAAACAAGAATCTTCTTGTACTAACATTAATGAGGAGACCAATCCCCAGCAGAAATGATATGGTAGAGGATCCTCCATAACTCATAAGGGGCAATGGAACCCCAACCACAGGGATTATACCCAGAGACATGCCTATATTAATGAATATTTGCCAGAAGAACATAGAAACTATACCAAAGGTCAAAAAGGTACAAAAACCCGCTCTCGAATGGGAAGCTATTTTAAAGCCCCAAAGCACAACAAGTAAATATAGAGACACGACCATGAGAGACCCCAGAAATCCCCACTCTTCTGCAAAAACCGAGAAAACAAAATCAGTATGTTGCTCGGGAAGAAAGAGCAACTGACTCTGAGTTCCTTTTAAGAATCCTTTTCCCCAAAAAGCCCCGGAACCTATAGCAATCTTTGATTGAATTATATGATAGCCAGAACCAAGGGGGTCGAGGTCTGGGTTAACAAAGGTTAAGATTCTCATTTTTTGATAACTTTTTAAATAGTGCCAGAACAGAGGGAGCCCTGCTAAAAACACTGAGGACATTATCAGGATATTTTTCATCTTTATTCCATTGAATAATAAAAGAGACAGGAAGATCAGGATAATAATAAGAGCCGTACCCAAATCTGGTTGAAGAAGAACAAGGACAACCGGCAATGCCAGCATAAGAAAGGGGATAAGAAGACCACGAATTGCTCCCAGACTATAATTGGGATATTTACTAAAGTACTTTGATAGTATGAATATTATGGCGATTTTAAAAAACTCCGACGGTTGTAATGAAAAACCCCCCAGTTCAAGCCATCTCCTTGAACCGGAAACAGTTTTACCAAAAGGAATTACCAGGATTAGCAATAAGACGGCAACTGTAAACAAAGGGTAGGCGAAGCGCTCTAACAAACGATAGTCTACACAGAAGGAGAGAAACATTACAAAGATTCCTACAACAATCCAGCACATCTGTTTTAGATAAATGGGCATTCCGCCCGGTTCTTTTCCGGCAAAAGTTGCACTATAGATATTAAATATTCCAATAGTAGCAATGATTATCGTTATTAAAAGAAGAAACCAATCAAAATTTGAGACTAACCTTCGATCAAATTTCATAAAGAATTTTTACCCCGTTAGAAAACCCCGCTGCTTGCCCCATTGGAAAGCCGAAGACTTTCTAACGGGGTTTACCTTAAAAAGAGGAATTGTCGTTATTTAGAATTTTAAGAGCCCCTTTCAGAATATCTCTGGCAATCTGTGCAGCCTTATTACCTCCATGCCCCCCATGTTCCAGCAATACCACAATAGCTACTTTTGGTTTATCTTTCGGGGCAAATGCGGAAAACCAGGCATGATCTCTATGCTCAAAAGGAACATATTCATTGCCCGAATCTTTTGGTAACCCTACTACCTGAGCAGTCCCTGTCTTTCCCGCAACATCAGCCCCTTCTATCCTGGCCCTCCATCCGGTGCCAAGGCGTTCATTAACCACACCCCAAAGAGCATCCTTTATTAAATTAATGCTGTTGTCAGATATGGGAATTTTTTTCATCTTTTCGGGAAAGAATTCTTTGATAATGTCTCCTCCTGGGGACTCGATTTTTTTAACTATTTGCGGGCGATACAGTACACCCCCGGTTGCTATAGAGGACATTAAATTTAAGATTTGAAGGGGTGTAACCAGGACAAACCCTTGTCCAATTGCCGTAGACAGGGTTTCGCTTTCTCGCCAGGGAGATTTCTGGGCCTCTAACTTCCATAAGCTTGTTGGAATCAGGCCACGTTTTTCGTTTGTGCGGGAAATACCAGTTGGTTTGCCAAGACCAAATAAAGAGGAATAATATGCTATCCTATCCACTCCCAATCTTTGCCCCACCTGATAAAAGTAAACATCACAAGACTCCACCAATGCCCGGTGAAGATTAACGCTTCCGTGTCCTTTCTTTTGCCAGCATCTGTATGCTCGCCTGCCGAACCTGTAGGAGCCGTCACAGTAAAAGATGGTTTCTGGCGTAATGACTTTTTCCTCAAGACCTGCTATGGCGGTAATTATCTTGTATACGGAACCCGGCGGATATTGTCCTTGAATAGCCTTGTTTGCTAACGGACTATAAGGATTGGTTACGAGGGCTTCCCACTCTTTCGAAGAGATTCCCAGAGAGAACATATTTGGATTGAAGGAAGGGCTGCTAGCCAATGCAAGAATCTCCCCATTATTTGGGTCCATTACTATAACAGTACCTATCATATCAGCGAGAGCCTTTTCTGCAAGTTTTTGAATGTCTAATTCAATAGTTAAGAATATGTTTTCACCAGGATTTGGCTCAAGTTCACGCAAAACCCTTACTTTTCTCCCGACAGCATCAACCTCAACCTGAGCTCCCCCGTTACTTCCCCTTAAAACGCTTTCATAATCATGTTCTATGCCGTATTTTCCTATTAAGTCCACCATGTTGTATCCAGATGAAACCCTTGTTTTCAATTGAGACTCGCTGATTTTCCCCATGTATCCAATAAGATGAGCTGCTAATTTGTCAAATATGTAAAGCCGCTTGGGCTCTATTTCAATTGTTATTCCGGGGAGATCCCGTTTATTTGTTTCAATAATAGCCACCTCTCTATAATCAAGGTTTGTTTTTACCTTTATGGGCTTAAATGGGGGGTTGCCCCGGGACTCTTTTAACTTCGCCTTAAATAAGTCAGCCTTTACGTTTAATAAGTCGCTTAGTTCTTTTATTGTACTTTCTAGGTCATTAACATCCTCGGGTATTATGGAGAGATCAAAAGAAGGATAGTTGTCTACCAGAGCCTTACCCTTTCGATCGAATATAATCCCTCTTGGGGCGGGTATTTTAACTATTCTTATTCGGTTATTTTCAGAAAGGCTTTTAAATTTCTTTCCTTGGAGTATTTGTAGGTACCATAGTCTAGAGAGGATGATGGTAAAGGCAACTATTGCGAATACAATAGAAAAAAACAGCTTTTTTTTGAATTCTCTTTTATTGTCTTTATCATACAGTAACATTGCTGATTTTAGTTATAAGGCGAGCCTTTCGTATTATTCCTTTTATCGATAAAAGATGATGGACAATATAGAAACCTCAAAAGAATCCGGTCTTTATTGAGGCGCAAGCAATAATTCTGTTTTATTCAATATTAAGAATATTAGCGGGCTGAATATACCCGTTAAGATAGCCTGGATGGGAAGAAACCTTACGACAAAAATCCATAGGTTCTCAACAGAGCTGAATACGTACAAGGTCGAAAGCAAGAGGATACCATCAATAATACTCAGCATTATTACTAGGATTGTTTGAGAGAGAGCATTTTTAAGATAAAGATTTTCACAGGCCAGTTTTGTCAGAAAGAAAGTTACAATCCTTAGAAAGGTGAACAGCCCTGTTGTTCCCCCAGAAAGGGTATCCGTAAGATAGCCCAAGATGGCAGCGAGAAATATCCCTCTCACCGGCCCTTGAAATATCCCTAGATAGGCTACCATTATTATAATAAGGTCAGGCTTAACGGGAATATGGGGGGAAAAGCTCAAAATCGTAGTTTGTAAGCTTAAAAAAACTATTCCTAACAATAAGAAGCCAAAAACCCCCCTCATGTCTAACCTTTATTGAGGAAACTATGAGATCTACTTATTTCGCCGATGCGGACTTATCTCCGATTACTATGAAGACCTCTTCAAGTTTGGCAAAATCAACACTGGGAGTTACCTCAATATATTGGAACAACCCAGAGCCTTCTTTTTTTATTTTGCTTACCCTTCCCAGAAGCAACCCTTTTGGGAATATTCCTCCTAAACCAGAGGATACAACATCATCTCCCATTCTAACATCATCGGCACGCGAGACATATTTTAACTGACATGTCTGATTTACCCTTCCTTCCAGGATTCCCTTAGCCCTGGTCCTTTGTACCATAACGTCAATAGCGCTGCTGTGATCTGTTGACAACAGAACCTTGGAGACAGACCTAGAAACCTCTATGACACGTCCAATCATTCCCTCCGATGTCACTACCGCCATCTTTTTTTCAATGCCATCCTTGCTGCCTTTATCGAGAAGGATGGTTTTAAACCAACTGGAGGGGTCCTCACTAATTACCTCTGCAGGGACCATAGGACTCCTGAATGCCTCTTTGAAGAGGAGGAGTTTTCTTAAACGCACATTGGCGATAACCGCTTCCCTTAAACGAAGGTTCTCTTCTTTCAAGGCACTAATAGTTTTGCTTAAAGCGGCATTTTCTTTTTTAAGGTTTACAAGAAAGATATAATTGCCCCACAGGGTTTTTACAGCTTTTACAGTTGACTTAATTGTCTTTTGAAAAGGAGAAGAGACCTCGAAAATAATCTTTTCAAAAAGATGGGGTTTCTTCCTTTCTTTGATATTTAGGGAGATAAGGAGCATGGCAACCATACAGAAAGAGGCAGTGATTACTATTACTCGATATCTCCTGAATATAGAGAGCATCGTTCCCCTTATTAAATTTTTTACACTAAGATCGGATCATTATCTCCTTTAAAAGAGGCAGCTCGTCCAAAGCCTTTCCAGCGCCTAGAACTACAGCAGACAGAGGATCATCGGCACGTATTATTGGAAGCCCGGTTTCTTCTTTTAAAAGCAAGTCCAGGTTCTTTAATAAAGCACCCCCGCCGGTCAAAACAATTCCCCTGTCTACAATGTCGGCAGCTAATTCTGGAGGGGTTCTCTCAAGGGCTATTCTAACAGCCTCGATTATGGCATTGATAGGCTCTGCCAGTGAAGTTCTAATCTCTTCTGAATCGATCTGCAAAATTTTGGGGATACCCGCCACAAGATCTCTACCCTTTATTTCCATAGTTTTTACGTCTTTATCAGGATAGGCTGTACCTATGGTAACCTTAACTAACTCGGCAGTTCTTTCCCCTATTAAAAGATTGTACCTCCTTTTAATATATTGAATTATGGCATCATCCATCTTATCACCAGCAACGCGTACAGATTGACTATAAACGATGCCAGACAAAGAGATTACAGCTACTTCAGTGGTCCCCCCCCCTATGTCAACAATCATATTCCCGGCAGGCTCACTAACGGGCAACCCTGCTCCGATAGCAGCTGCCATTGGTTCCTCTATTAGGTAGACCTCTCTGGCGCCAGCAGACTCGGCGGTTTCCCTGACAGCGCGTTTTTCAACCTGCGTGATACCGGAAGGAACACATATAATGATTCTAGGCCTTACCAGTGCGCGGCGGTTATGAATCTTTGTTATGAAGTATCTAAGCATTGCCTCTGTAATCTCAAAGTCAGCGATAACACCGTCTTTCATCGGACGAATGGCAACGATGCTTCCAGGGGTTCTCCCCAACATTTTTTTTGCCTCCATCCCCACTGCCAAAACCTTTTTAACACCTTCTGGATAGTTACTTCGGACAGCAACCACCGATGGCTCGCTCAAGACAATACCTTTGCCCTTGACGTACACAAGGGTATTTGCTGTGCCCAGATCAATAGCCAAATCATTGGAAAATAAGCCCAAAATAGAGTCGAAAAGCATCGAATTCTCCCTTCTAATTTTAGGAAATTCAACCATTCTTCTCATAGGAAGAGAAAGAATTAAATCGAATTTAAGGTATGTATTATGAAGTGGGAATATATCAGAGAATATGTCTTATATCAAGTGATAAATTAAATTTAAAATTCTTGTTTTAAGTGAAAAATCAGGATTTTGTCTATTTGTATCCAAATCTTTTTATTGCAAGAATTTTTAATATGTGTTAAAAAATAGTTGGTCAAACAAAAATTGCCTTTGGGCGGGTTATAAATACATATTATTTGGAGCAATATGG
>JBAZOX010000009.1:0-19914 GCA_041648535.1 Desulfobacteria bacterium
TTGGAAGATTATCAAAAAGTATACCTTTAAGGCGGGAATAAAGAAGAATATAACACCTCACACCTTAAGGCATTCTTTTGCCACTCATCTCCTGGAAAGGGGAGCAGACCTGCGTTCAGTGCAGACCATGCTGGGTCATGTTGACATCTCTACCACCCAGATATATACCCATGTAACAAGAGAAAGATTAAAAAAGCTCCATAATCAATTGCATCCCAGGGCTTAGGCCGTGTCAGTGGTCCGTACCAGGAGACCGGCACCGATCACTGGCACCGACACTGAATTTTTACGCTTTGCGATGGGCTATTACGATGGAAGTAATTACTACACATGTAAATGCCGATTTTGATTCTCTCGCTTCGATGTTGGCGGCAAAAAAGCTGTATCCAGAGGCACGGCTTGTCTTTCCCGGCTCCCAGGAAAAAAGCATACGGGACTTTTTTATCCAGTCAACGATATACATCTTTGAAGTAGAAAAACTAAAGAACATGGACATTGAAAGCATCCACCGGCTTATCCTGGTTGACACAAGACAGGCAAGTCGGATAGGGAAATTCGCAGAAATTAAAGACAGGACGAACTTAGATATCCATATATACGATCATCATCCACCTTCATCTGACGATATCTCAGGTTCCCTGGAAGTAATAAAAGAGGTTGGGTCCACTGCGACTATTTTAACCCGGATTTTAAAAGACCGGAATATCGAAATCAGTCCTGATGAGGCTACAATCATGACCCTGGGGATATACGAAGACACAGGTTCGTTCACCTTCTCTTCAACCACAAGCGATGATCATTTGGCTGCGGGCTATCTCCTTTCCAAAGGGGCCAACCTGAATATTGTTTCAGATATGCTTATCAAAGAATTAACAGCTGAAGAGGTCTCACTGCTGAATGATCTTGTCCTTTCTGCCACCACTCACAATATAAACGGTATTGACGTTGTAATAGCCAAGGCATCCACCGATAAATACATAGGGGATTTTGCAGTATTAGTCCATAAACTAAAAGACATGAAAAATATGAATATAGTCTTCGCGTTGGCCAGAATGGAGGATCGGATATATCTGATTTGCAGAAGCAGGGTTGATTATGTCAACGTTGGTGAAATTGCCATGGAATTTGGAGGAGGGGGACACTCGACTGCCGCGTCTGCAACCATTAGGGATCTGACGCTTATTCAAGTCGAAGAAAAACTGCTGAGCGTTCTCCGTAACAAGATAGGAATACAGATACATGCAAAGGACATAATGGCTTTTCCGGTAAAGGTGATAGACTCTGCAGAATCGCTGCAAAGAGCAGGGAAGCTTTTGACAAGGTACAATATCAATGTATTGCCGGTGGTTAAAGAAAATAAACTTGTGGGCATAATCTCCAGACAAATAATTGAAAAAGCAACTTACCATGGCCTAAAGGATCTGCCCACTGAGGAATATATGTCCACAGACTTCTCAGCTGCAAGCCCGGACACCACATTTCCAACCCTTCAAAACATTATCGTAGGAAACAACCAACGATTTGTTCCTGTTGTGGAAAATGGCATTATTGTGGGGGCGATCACCCGAACAGATCTGCTAAGAATAATGCAGAATGATCTTTTAAAAGACCCCTCCTATCTGTATGCCTTTGATCGTGACCCTCGTCTCGCAAGAAAAAAATCCGTTACAAAACTCATAAAAGAACGACTGGATAAAAGAACCCTTGAAATGCTACAAATCATAGGTAAAAAGGCCGAAGACCTCCGTCACAATGCCTATCTTGTAGGAGGGACCGTCAGGGATATTATCCTTAGGAGGGAGACCGTTGATATTGATGTTGTTATTGAAGGGGATGGTATTGAACTGGCAAAGCAGTTTGCTGTGGATTACCCCTGCAAGGTAAGATCCCATGAGAAATTCGGCACTGCTACATTGATCTTTCCTGACAATCTAAGGATAGACATAGCCACTGCCCGACTCGAATACTATAAATCCCCTGCAGCGCTTCCTATCGTTGAATTGAGCTCGATAAAACTGGACCTTTACCGCAGGGATTTCACAATGAACACATTGGCAATACGGCTTAATCCCACAGGTTTTGGTGAACTGATAGACTCCTTTGGTGCCCAGAAAGATATCAAAGAAAAGACAATCAGGGTGATACATAACCTGAGTTTCGTTGAGGACCCCACAAGGATATTCAGGGCTATCCGTTTCGAACAGAGATTCGGCTTTCATACAGGAAAGCACACCGCTAATCTTATAAACAACGCTGTCAGGATGAATTTTCTCGATCAACTGGACGGTTACAGGTTTTTTTCTGAGTTAAAACTTATATTTCAGGAAGAAGACCCTGTACCGGTGATAAAGAGATTGGCTGAATTCGACATTCTAAGGTTTATCCATCCAAAGATAAAATTCAACGAGAAAATGAAGAAACACCTCCAAAATATTAAAGGAATTATTTCCTGGTTCAATCTCCTGTACTTAGAAGAAAAATATGAAAAGTGGCAAATCTATTTCTTTGGATTGTTAGATTCCCTGAATAAACAAGAGATTCTTCAGGTCTGTCAAAGGCTATCCATAACTGAAAAAAACGAGGAAAAGGTTATCCTGGGTATTGAACAGGCGGAGACTATCCTTAAACAGATTGAAAAAAGAGATACAGCAGAGAGGAGTAAAATCTATAATCTTCTTAGACCCATATACACGGAGTCTCTGCTTTTTGCCATGGCAAAAACCGATAAAAACTATATAAAGATGACTATATCCCTTTATTTTACTCAACTGAAAAGGACTCATTGCCTTTTAAACGGCGAAGATCTCAAAAATCTGGGAATAGCACCAGGGAAGATATTTAAAAGGATACTGGACGATCTTCTTGAAGCCAAACTGGATGGAAGGGTTAAAACTAAGAAGGAAGAAATCAATTTTATAAAAGAAAATTATACAGATAGTGTACGTTGACAACAGATGCCCTATTTGATATATACCAAGAGCATAAAGGAACAGTCTGCTGATATGGAACAGAAAAGGAGAAGTACTATATGTCTAAAAAGAGAATATTGAGTGGTATGCGGCCTTCCGGCAAATTGCACCTTGGAAACTTTTTCGGAGCTTTAGACAGTTGGGTGAAACTTCAAGATGAGTATGAATGTTTCTACTTTGCGGCTGATTGGCATGCCCTGACCAGTGAGTATGAAAATACAGAGATCATAAAAGAGAGTATCACGGATATGTTCCTCGATTGGTTGAGTGCAGGTATTGATCCCGATAAAAGCACCATCTTCATACAGTCGAAGATACCGGAACATGCCGAGCTCCATGTCTTACTTTCAATGATCACCCCTTTGTCCTGGCTTGAGCGGAATCCTACGTATAAAGAGCAGCAACAAGAACTAACGAACAAGGACATTTCTACCTATGGTTTTTTAGGCTATCCTGTCTTACAGGCAGCAGATATAATTATCTATAAAGCCCATAAGGTTCCTGTTGGGATAGACCAGGTACCTCACCTTGAATTGACCCGAGAGATTGCCCGCCGTTTTAATTTTCTTTATAAGGAAACCTTTCCCCTCCCGGAGCCTATTTTGACCGAGATACCTAAACTGCTGGGCATAGATGGAAGAAAGATGAGCAAAACGTACAACAACGCTATATACCTATCAGACCCTCCAGAGGTAATCAGGGAAAAGACAGATCAGATGTTCACAGATCCCCAAAGGGCAAGAAAATCCGACCCAGGGGACCCGAAAGTTTGCAATGTCTTTTCCTTCCATAAGCTGTTTAGCCCCCCTGAGGAGGTTAGTGAAATCTCCCACAGTTGTCGATCCGCCGGTATCGGATGTGTTGACTGCAAGAAAAGAATGGCACCCAGAGTAATTGCTTTTCTCTCTCCGTTTCAGACCAAAAGGGAATACTTCTTAACCCACGTTGAAAGGGTAGAAGAAATCATAGAAGCGGGAATTAAAAAGGCTCAAGGCATAGCAAAAGAGACTATGAATGAGGTAAGAGAGACAATGGGGCTTTAGTTTCGGAATGGCTGGTGGAATTATGCCGTACAATGTCAAACTCAAGGTATTCGAGGGGCCTTTAGACCTCTTGTTGCATCTGATTAAAAAGAATGAAGTGGACATATATGACATACCCATTGCATCCATAACCGCACAGTACCTTGAATACCTGGACCTCATGAAGACCTTAAACCTGGATATTGCCGGTGAATTTCTCGTAATGGCAGCAACCCTCATGCATATCAAATCCAAAATGCTTTTGCCTCCATCAGAATATGAAAGGGAAGAGCTTGAGGGAGAGGAGGACCCACGGGCTGAGCTGGTAAGACGGTTAATCGAATATCAAAGATTCAAAGATACCGCTGATAAACTAATGAGCCATGAAATCTTAGATAGAGATGTATTTACCAGGGGCATAGCCAATGGAGCTTCGGAAGAAAACCAAAAAGACCTGAACGAAATAAGCATTATTGAATTGATAGAGGCATTTAAAAGGGTTTTAAAAGAAGAACCCCCGGAAAAATTTTTCTATATTGCCATTGAAAAGATGTCAGTTAATGACAAGATAACAGAGATCATTGAAAAGATGAGGCACACAGGAAACATCGTTTTTCAGTCTCTATTCACCGGGATCGGGGACAAACACGAAGTAATAATTACCTTCCTCGCCTTGCTTGAGCTCATAAGGCTTAAGGTAGTAAGGGTTATACAGGCAACACCCTTTGGAACCATTAGGATCTGTCCTATAAATTTGATGGACTCATAAAAAGTCAAACTCAGAGAATCTGTCATTTCGACCGCAGGGAGAAATCTTATGTTTTCAACATGTTATACTGAAAAGATTTCTCGTTTCACTCGAAATGACAACTTGGGAAGACAAGTATAAATAACATGGACAAAAAACAGATAAAATCCATTATAGAGAGTTTAATATTTGCCTCTGATGCCCCTATCCCCATTAACAAAATCCAGGAAATCATTGACAGCCCAGACAGGAAAACACTGATGGGCTTGATAGCGGAACTGATGGAAGAATACCAAACAATGGACAGAGGTTTTTCCTTAAGAGAAGTTGCCGGCGGATATCAATTCCGAACCAAGCCGGAATGTTCAGAGTGGGTTAGGCAGTTGAAGAAAGGAATACCGTTAAAACTAAGCCAAGCAGCCCTGGAAACCCTCGCCATTATTGCATATAAACAGCCGGCTACTCGTTCTGAAATTGAATATATCAGGGGTGTTGATGTGGGAGGGATTTTGAGATCCCTTGCGGATAAGAAATTAATCAGAATTTTAGGGAAAAAGGAGGTTCCGGGAAGGCCTCTGATCTATGGAACATCTAAAAGGTTTCTGGAAGTATTCGCACTAAAAGATCTGTCAAGCCTTCCAACTTTACAAGAAGTTGAGGAATTGTAAATCAATGAAAGATATGAAAGAACGGCTTCAAAAGATTATTGCAAAAGCCGGCCTAGCATCGCGCCGACAGGCAGAAAATCTTATTAGAGACGGCATGGTAAGAGTTAATGGAATAGTCGTAACTGAGCTAGGTAGTAAGGCCGATCCCGCTGAAGACAGCATCGAAGTTAATGGCAAGCCTATAACCAATCTGGAACCAAAGGTTTATGTAGTGCTGAACAAACCCAAAGGATATGTTACAACGCTGAAGGATCCTCAAAAAAGACCCATAGTTACAGACCTCTTAAAAGATATAAAATCAAGGGTTTTTCCCGTTGGAAGATTGGACTATAATACCGAAGGTCTACTCCTCTTTACTAACGATGGTGACGTAACTCAAAGGTTGATCCATCCTAGGAATAAGGTACTAAAGACATATTTGGTTGAGATGCATGGTATGTTAACCTCCGGTGAAATCGATAAACTTGAATCTGGAATTGAACTAGACGATGGGTTTACCGCACCTGCTAAATTGAAATTCATAAAAAAGATAAAAGATAAAAGTTGGTGGGAGATCAGTATCCACGAAGGGAAAAAAAGACAGATTAAGAGAATGTTTAAAGGCATAGGGCATTCGATTTATCAATTACGTAGAATAAGATTTGGCCCTTTAGAATTAGGAAAACTGGCACCTGGAAAATACCGCTTTTTAACTGATCAAGAGATCAGGGAACTGGTTGGCTCAGCCTGAAAAAGCATAGAGCAAGAAGTATTGATTCTTACAGCTATTCAAAAACTTTAGGATAAGAGAGTACATAGTATTCCCTTTGATATTTATTTTTTAGAATCCTTCTTGATCTTAGAGTTTTTCTCTAGTATAATTTTGTCTCTCGAAAGTGGTTTTTTGTTAATCTTTATTAAGAATAAGGAGAAAGGTTATGTCTATTATTACAATTTCAAGGGGTTCATATAGTAGGGGGAAAGAAGTGGCAGAGAAGGTGGCTAAAAAGCTTGGCTACGAGTGTATCGCTAGAGACGTCCTTCTTGAGGCATCGGAAGAATTCAATGTTCCTGAGACAAAGCTCAATCATGCCATCCAGGACGCTCCTTCCTTTCTGGATCGCTTCAACTATGGAAAGGAGAGGTATATCGCTTATGTCCAATCGGCTTTGTTAAAACATTTGCAGAAAGATAACATAGTCTATCATGGTCTTGCTGGTCACTTCTTCGTCAAAGGCGTATCCCATGTGCTCAAAGTTAGGATCATTGCCGATCTGGAGGATCGTATCAGACTGGTGATGGACCGGGACAGAGTTTCTAGAAAAAAGGCATTGCAGTCTCTAAAAAAGATTGACGAACAACGAAGAAAATGGAGTATATCCCTCTATGGGATCGATACCTCGGACCCTGGCCTCTATGATATGGTTCTACATATCAGAAAAATCACTGTGAATGATGCAGCAGACATCATATGCCATACTGTGGGGTTGAAGGATTTTCAGACGATACCTGAGTCCCAAAAGGCGATGGATGATCTTTTACTTGCTTCTGAGGTTAAGGCTACCCTGATAGACCTGAAACCCGATGTCGAAGTCTATTCTGATAGTGGAAAGGTATCAGTAACAACCAGCGCTCGACTATCCCAAGAGGAAAAATTAATTCAAGATATAGAGGGAGTTGTTAAAAACATTCCAGGTGTTAAAGAGGTGACTGTTCATATACATCTGGACCCGATCGAGACATACGACTGAAGAACTGAGGGTCACCGACCTTTTCCAATCTTTGGTGCGCAGTTCCGAATCATTTTAAATTAGAATATCTTTTTCCATTCTATACCCCATATTAGTAGAGCGTTTCAATAATACCGTTACAGTATTGTCATTTCGAGCAAAGCGAGAAATCTGATTGAAATTAATGAATTATTAAGATCTCTCCCTTCAGTCGAGATGACAGGAAAATAATGAAACGATATACTAGATAATCCTCCATTAGTCCATTTGGGAACCCTCGAAGATAATCCCCAAAAAAGCAAGAGGATTCAAAGAGGAACTTTATGAACAACGAAAGGGAACCGGATTCTAAAGATGAATTGAAGATAGTCAAGGAGACTCTCAAGAACTGGGAAGGAGATAAGAATATGATTGCCATGCTCCTCTCAATTCAGGATCACCTTGGCTATCTTCCGGAAGAAGGTATGATAGAGGTAGCCAGATATCTGAATATTTCAGAAACAACCATTTATGGAGTGGCTACATTTTACAACCAATTTCGCTTTACCCCACCGGGCAAGAATCATATCCAGGTATGTATGGGTACAGCATGCCATGTAAAACGGGGTAACATCGTTATGGAATCGTGGGAAAGACGTCTGGAAATAAAGGAAGGGGAAGTAACAGAAGATCGGGAATTTAGCTTGGAAAGGGTGAATTGTGTGGGATGTTGTGTCTTGGCACCTGTAACGGTTATCAATAAAGAGGTGCGTGGTCAAATGGATCCTACCAAAGTGGATGGTATCCTTCTAAAATATCAATTGGGAAAAGAAGTCGAAACGAAAAGAAAGAAAGAATCTGAATCAAGGACAGAAGAAGGTTGCAAAGAATCAAATGATGGAAAGAACAGTTAGTGAAAGGTTCGAAGAACTTAAGAAAAACGCATTAAAAGATTTTCCAGGCATGTATGGAAAAAAAGGGATAACTATCTATGTGGGGACAGCTACCTGTGGAAGGTCAGCCGGTTCTCTTGAAGTGCTTTCTTCTTTTGAAGACATTTTAAAGACCCTCAATATCGAGGCCAGAATAGTTCAAGTTGGATGCCATGGGCACTGCTATGCTGAACCAATGGCTGTTGTTTCCAAACCGGGATGGCCTCCCATAATGTATGGTTACCTCACCCCTAACCGAGCCCAAATACTCATAAAGAGATTTTTCAACGAAGAGGATCCTGCCCTTGAATGGGCTTTAGGTGCGATGGAAGAAAACGATATGGTCCCCACAGTTTACGAAACCCCAAGGTGGTTCAGGGAACAGAGATGGCTGCTGAAAAACTGCGGCTGTATAGACCCAGAGGATATTAATCATTACATAGCAGTAGGTGGATATGAAGGGTTAACTTGTGCTCTGAAGATAGAACCCTTAGAGATAATAGAAGAGATAAAAAAAGCAGGTTTAAGGGGACTGGGAGGCGCGGGTTTTGAGACCTGGAAAAAGTGGGATATATGCCGAGACACCCCTCTATTCCCGAAATATCTTATATGCAATGCTGATGAAGGGGACCCTGGTGCCTTTATGGACAGGACAATACTGGAAAGCGATCCTCATTCCATTATAGAAGGAATGATTATAGCAGGTTACGCAATCGGAGCTGAGTCTGGTTACATATACGTTAGAAAAGAGTATCCACAAGCAGTATCCGTATTAACAACGGCAGTCTGTCAGGCAAGAGAACTGGGGCTTTTGGGGAAGAATATCCTGGACAGCAAAATCAGCTTTGATATCAAAATAAACCAGGGTGCAGGGGCATTCGTTTGTGGTGAAGAAACGGCTCTGATAGCATCCATAGAGGGGAAAAGGGGGATGCCAAAACCCAGGCCTCCTTATCCGGCAAATAGAGGACTCTTGGGGAAACCTACCCTGATAAACAATGTCAAAACCCTTGCCTCTATTCCTAAAATACTCGCTTATGGAGCTGAAAAGGTCTCCTCTGTAGGCATGGAAGGATGTATGGGTACAGCCGTCTTTGCCCTGGCCGGTAAGATAAAAAATGCGGGTTTAGTGGAAATTCCCTTTGGAACTACTTTAAGAGAAATCATATTTGATATTGGGGGTGGAGTTCCCTCCAGAATAAAGGTTTCAAACGTTGCAGGGGAACTCCCAAAAACCATTAAGAAACAATTTAAAGCAGTTCAAATAGGGGGGCCGTCAGGGGGGTGCCTTCCGGAATCACTTCTGGATACACCCGTATGCTTTGACACGATAGTTGATACAGGAGCTATTATGGGTTCCGGTGGGATGGTAGTCATGGACGAAGACAACTGTGCTGTGGAGACTGCTCGGTACTTTTTAGAATTTACCCAGAAAGAATCCTGTGGCAAGTGTACCTTCTGCCGTATTGGAACCAAGCATATGCTGAATATCCTCGCTGACATCACAAGAGGAGCAGGCATTATGGAGGACATAGATCTGCTTGAGGAATTGGCTGAAACCATTAAACAAGGTTCTCTCTGTAACCTGGGGAAGACCTCCCCTAATCCCATACTTACAACCCTGTGTTATTTCAGGGAAGAATACGAGGCACACATCTTAGACAAAAGATGTCCTTCACTGGAATGTAAGGATCTTATTGCATATTACATTATGCCTGAAAAATGCCAGCGGGCGTGTGATGCCTGTGTTGGCAGTTGTCCAACAGAGGCTATCTATACCAGAAGAGATCGCCTGAAGGCTATAGATCAGGAGAAATGCGTTAAGTGTGCGAACTGTATGGATGCCTGTCCTGCCCAATATGATGCAGTAATAAAAATATCACCTATATCTCAGCTTCCTGAATCTGAACCTCGGGATGATGATGGACAGAAAAAATAAAGTGCATCGGAATGAAATATGGAAACAGTATCTTTAACGATTAACGGCAAAAAGATAGTAACGGAAAAGGGGAAAAAGGTGCTATGGGCTGCCCTGGAAAATGGCATATTCATTCCTCATCTTTGTTCTGCCGGAGAAAATTCTCTGCCCTTTGGAGGCTGTAGACTCTGCTTTGTTGAGATAGAAGGAAAAAAAGAGCCCGTGACGAGTTGTACTGAAGAGGTAACCGATGGGATGGTCGTAAATACAAGGACAGAGTCTGTATTGCGATTGGTACGAATGGGATTCGAATTGATCATGTCGAGACATCCGATAATATGCAAGGAGTGCCCGGCTAATAAGAAGTGTGCCCTTCAGGACATCTCCCGTGAGATGGGGTTTAAACTCAAACCTAAAAAGCTGCCCCAAATCCTCCCTGACTTACCAGTAGACGATAGTCATTCTCTCTTTACCTATAACCCCAATCTATGTGTATTGTGCGGTCTCTGTGTCTATATCTGTAATGAAATTGTCAAAGAGGCGATCTTGGACTTTAACTTCCGAGGTTTTATAACCAAAATAGGAACCTTCCAAAACAGGACACTTGCTGAATCTAAATGTAACTCCTGTTTAAAATGTGTAGAAGCATGTCCGGTAGGTGCCTTATCAAAGAAGTGACTAACGAGGTTGAATTCTGTGTATGAAAAGATAATAACTCACAGTGATTTTGATGGTATTGTAAGTGGAGCAATATGTTCAGTTGCCCTGGGTGTAAGAAAGATATATTTTGCAGGACCATCAACAATAACAAAATCCCTTATTCCAATATCTGAGAATGATATTGTCTGCGATCTTCCTTACCCACTTTGTTGTGGTCTCTGGTTCGATCATCATGAGGGTAATCTTCAGGAACTCCATCACAGGAAAATTGATCCGGCAACTATAAGAGGGAGAGCTGGTGCATCAAAAAGCTGCGCAAGAATAGTATTTGAGTATTTTTCAGAAAGGACAAGTCTCCCTGAATTCATAGAGGATGCCGTAAAGGAAGCTGACATAATTGATAGCTTTGAATACAGATCGATAGAGGATTGGAGAAAGGAGTCACCAGGAAAGATAATTGATAACTCATTGAATATAAAAGAGTCATCAAGGCATGCAATGGACTCGTACATGAGGGCGATACTCTTTCTTCTTACAGAGAGGTCAATTGAAGAGGTTGCCAATACACCGAAGGTAAAAGAGAGGTTCGAGAAGTATAAAAGAGAAGAGGAAGGTATGCTGAGGATAATAAAGGAGAGTTCAACCTTTATGCCAACTGATCAAGATTGTGAGATTGTTCTGCTTGATCTTACAAAATACAGCAGAAGGACATCACTCATAAAGAATCTTGCCTATCTTGTTTACCCTGATGCATTGGCTGTACTTCAAATATCAAACCTTTTTGAAAGAAATATAAAGAAAAATGATCTCAGCTTTTCGATGTCGTTAAGTATAGCCTTAAAATCCACTGCTCATGGTAAAGATGTAGGAGAAATCATGAGAACACTGAATATAGGTGATGGACACAAAGGGGCAGGAGCAGGCACTGTATACAGTAAGTCAAAGCAGGAAATGCTTGAAAAGAAGGCATTGATGACAGAGAAAATTTTCAGATTATGGAAAAACCAGTTGGACCAGGGTGTGCCTTTGATCCAAACCAATACCCCCCAAGGATATGAATAGTGTATACCATGTTCCATATTATAGTGAATGGCTTAAATAAGTTGATATTTAATGACTACTTTCTTTTGTCATTTACTAGATAAAACGGCTAAAATTTGTGTAGCTGAACCATGGTATTGAACCTCCGTTTTTTGCTCCAAGGCTGCAACATTTCAAGTGTCTACTTTTCAAGTTTGATTGACTCGTAAAAAGTCTTAATTCCGTCACTCCGGCGTAAGCCGGAGTCCAGAACTCCTTGAAATTACTGGATTCCGGCTTACGCCGGAATGACAAAATAGGGAAAACTCGACTTTTTACGAAGCCATCAAGTTTAGATTCAGGAAAAATAAATAGTTGACAATTTTACAAATAATGGAGAGAATGTCTTCGTATTATTCCAATGATTTTTTTAAGGAGGTGTTCTATGGCTAAGCGTATCATTGAGGATCTGGAAGAGCTGAAAACAATGGTGGGACAGGAGATTGGCGTAAGTGACTGGATTAAGGTAACGCAGGAAAGGGTTAATACATTTGCCGAGGCGACCGGGGACCATCAGTGGATTCATGTGGACCCGGAACGGGCTAAGAAAGAATCACCCTATGGGGGACCAATTGCCCACGGGTATTTAACCATGAGTTTGGCCCCTTATTTTCTTCAGCAGATTATGGAGATAAAAAAGAAGCGAATGGGGGTCAATTATGGGTTGAATAAGGTGCGTTTTCCTGCCCCTGTACCTGTTGGAGGTAAATTGCGGATGAAAGCCGAAGTGGCTGAAATTGAAGAGATCAAGGGAGGGATTCAGATTGTAATCAAGATGACCTTTGAGGTAGAAGGTCAGGAGAAGCCCTGTTGTATTGCCGAGGCCATCTATCGTTATTACAGCTGATTAACCCATTTCTTAAAAAAACAAAGACGAAAGGAGTAAGACTATGTATGTAAAAGACATTATGACAACGAATGTTGTCACTGTTCCCAGTACTACATCTATTGCGGATGCAAAGAGGATAATGCAGGCCCACAGGTTTCGCAGGTTACCAGTGGTAGACAAGGGAAAGCTGGTAGGCATGGTTACCGAGCACAGATTGGAGAGTGTTTCGCCTTCCAAGGCAACATCCCTTACCGTTTGGGAAATTGGTTATCTTCTTGAAAAGACGACCGTAAAAGAGATTATGGAAAAGCATTTAATCACAGTAAAACCTGAGATGACCGTTGAGGAGGCAATCTCTCTATCCCAGGAGAACAAGGTAGGCGCCTTGATAGTGCTTGAGGATGGTAGGGTAGTGGGAATACTAACTACCAATGACGTCTTTTATAAGATTGTGAACAAGGTGTTGGGCATAGGTAGTCCAGGTAGTCGGATCGAAGTCAGCCAGGCAGGAGAGGGGAAAGCCCTGGAGGAAGTGATTTCTTGCATCAATAAGCACGGACTGCGGATCATAACACTTCATGTTATTACTCCGCCTGAAAAGGGGAAGAATGACCTTGTTATTCATGTAGATAGTGAAGATGCCAGCAAGGTTGTTGATGAGTTGAAAGGGAAGGGTTATGAGGTAACCTTGAGGAAAAGATAGCCTATTCTTTATCAAAGGAGTTCAAATAAACTCTGTTAAAGATGCCATCTCTGACGGGGCAAAAAATGAAAGCGGACTATTGAACAAATAGTCCGCTTTTTTATTTATATATTCCTGCCTATATATAGTGTCAATAAAAACCCTGGGTGGCTACATTCCCAAGTTCAATATCAACACTATATATTGTGGTATAAATATAGCTGTATACATTTTGTTGTATTTTTTTCCTTTACAAGGGGTAAAATTAATGCTAGGCTAATTAAAATTTTTGTAGGTAAATTCAGATGTTAGTAATTAACCGGCTGTATGTAATTTAATTGTATAGGAATTTCCCTTTTGGACGCAGATGAACGCAGATTTTAGAGAGATTTTAAATATAAAGAGCTAACTGAAAAGATTATTAAAAACTTATATTACCAAACGTTGGAGGCTTATTGGATTGCTAATGAAGGTTATACCTGAATTCATCTATAATAGAATATAAAAAAATGGCTTCTAATAAATCACTACAGGACAGCGTATAATGCTGCACGTGATTTCAGGCATTCGGCAGATCAAGAAAATAGAAAAGGTCATAGGCACATAGATGACACAACAGGCAGCAAAATCGGCAACAATGAAAAGATCGAACAATGAAAGTGCTGCGCCTGTCGTATCTGAAGCAATCACTTGCGTAGAGAAGTTGAATAGTGAAGCCGAAGCACGATGGGCAGACAAGTTACGGGTTGATAACTCTCTAACTCGCGCAATGGTAAGTTTTCAAGCCAACAAGGGTAATGCCTTCTATCGTTGGTTCAAATACAAAGAAGCCTTCTCTGCTGGTCTTATTGAGCACTTATTGGAGAGATACCAAATCGTTAAGGGCACCGTGCTCGATCCATTTTCAGGAATCGGGACGGCTTTGTTTGCGGCAGGTGGTCTGGGGATGAAGACCGAGGGCATCGAACTGCTTCCGATAGGCCAAACAGTTATTGCAACTAAGCAATTAATTGATTGGGAGATTACGGATGTGGATGTTGAAAGGCTTATCTATTGGAGAGACAACCATCCTTGGGAAAATAGCAAGTTTGCCAAATCCATAAACGAACTCAGAATTACTCGTGGAGCTTATTCAGTAGAAACGCTTGATGCAATGGGACGATTTCTCGACGTATCCGAACAAGAGGGGCAGCGAGTAAAATCTGTTCTGCTGTTTGCCTTACTTTGCATTCTTGAAAGTATCAGTTACACGAGAAAAGACGGACAGTATTTGCGATGGGATTATCGTTCTGGTCGACGCCAAGGCAAAAAGATCTTCGACAAAGGTAAGATTTTGAGTTTTAACCAGGCAATCACAAGCAAACTTAACGAAATAGTTGTGGATTTGCGCTTTACTAACATGCCCATAGATTTATTTGGCACAATCCGTTCAAAGGCAGAGATTAAATTGCATAGTGGTTCATGTCTCAATATCCTGCCGAATCTCAAACATCAGTCCTACGATGGCTTGATTACATCTCCGCCATACTGCAATCGCTACGACTATACGCGTACCTATGCGCTAGAACTTGCTCTCCTTGGTGTTGATGAGGAAGGGTTGTCCAAACTCAGGCAGGAGATGTTGAGTTGCACAGTTGAAAACCGGGCAAAAGATCTTTTGGCGATGAATCCGAAATGGAATGCCGCCGTCGCGGCGGCTGACCAACACCCGTTGCTCCAAAGCATCCTTGCCTACTTGGATTCACAGAAAGAACTTGACTTACTCAATAATAACGGAATCCCCCGTATGGTGCGCGGTTACTTCTGCGAGATGGCATGTGTCATTTTTGAGTCAGCGCGTGTATTAAAGAAGCATGCACCGCTCATCATGGTAAACGACAATGTACGATATGCTGGTGCAAGCATCTCGGTGGACATCATTCTATCGGAGATCGCCGAGCATTTAGGTTTCAAGGCAGAGCAAATATTGGTACTGCCAAATGGCAAAGGAAATAGTAGCCAGCAAATGGGAATACATGGGCGAGAAGCGTTGCGCAAATGCGTGTATGTCTGGCGAAAGGAATAACAAAATGGCGAAACCGTATCTTCAACACCTCACATCTGGCAAAAGCCTTGAGACAACCTACGAGGCTGTCCGCGCGGGATTTGTCGCGCTTGCGCTGGAAAAGAATCGGCGAGCTACGCCCTTTGTAGCTCAGGCACGAGCTTTGAAAGCAGCCGCCGGTAAAGCCAAGTCGCCTGCTGGTTTACTGAAGATTTCCGACATTCAAGCCGCCTTACTCACGGCTGCCGGTGTGTCGGATAAGACGGCAAACCACTTACAGGACTCAGATAAACGCGAAGCCGTTAACGGTCTCATCAAAAACTTCCTCGAACCTTCAGGTGTCAATTTTGTTGAGGAACTCGTCTTCCGTTTTCTCCTGACTCGCGGCGATACACTTGGCGGTTCAATGCGAAATGTCGGTGGCTTCATGGCTCAAAAGAAACTCACACAGGCGAAACAGAATACAACATTAGCATTGAACCAGAACTTAAACGTAAGGCATTTGATAATTTGAGAAAATAGTTATCTGCGGGTATCGGCGAAAATCTGCGTCCTAATTAATTGAATCCTTAGGTTGGGATAAGACTTGAGGGGTTACCTGAAGAAGAAAGGCTTTTGGGTATGAAGATAAAAGAAGTGAAGGTTTTTGGGTTTAAGTCCTTTGCTGAAAAAACAACCCTTTCCTTCCAACCCGGTATTACAGCTATAGTTGGACCAAATGGCTGTGGAAAGAGCAATGTTATAGATGCCATACGGTGGGCTATGGGAGAACTTAGCGCCAAACAGCTCAGGGGAGCTTTAATGGAAGATATCATCTTCAACGGAAGTGAGGGGATAAAACCAACAGGAGTTGCAGAGGTTTCGTTGATCTTCTCAAACGATGACGGCATAGCTCCACCTGAATATCATGAGTTCAGCGAGATCCAGGTAACCAGACGTCTCTTTCGATCAGGAGAAAGCGAATACTATATTAATAAGATTCCCTGTCGTCTCAAAGACGTCGCAGAGCTTTTTATGGACACGGGGCTGGGTACCAAGACTTATTCTATGGTAGAGCAGGGAAAGGTTGAGATGATTTTGAATTCTAAGCCCCAGGACAGAAGATTTCTGATTGAAGAAGCAGCCGGTGTGACAAAATATAAAAATAGAAAAAAAGAGGCGTTGAGTAAGATTGAATCTACAAAACAAAACCTGATAAGGTTGTCTGATATCATTGGAGAGATCAAAAGACAGATTAGTTCACTGAAACGACAGGCCAAAAAGGCGGAAAAGTATAACTCTATTAAAAAAGATATAAAAGAGGTCGAACTAACCCTGGCATTAGGAGATTACAGAGAGATTTTAAGAGATAAGAAGGATAAAGAAGGCTTACTAGAGATATTAAAGGCTAAAGATGTTGAAATTTCTGCAAAAATACAGAGTAGTGAGAATCGAATTGAAGAAACCAAGATCGGATTGTTGGAAAAAGAAAAAGAGTTAATCGCTATTCAAGAGAGGCTTCATGGCGTAAATAACTCAATCCAAAAGGATGAGAACATTATAGAATACGGCGGCAAGGAGTTGGAGACCCTTAGGAAACAGCAGTCCCGCTTCGGAGAAGATACTAAAAAGCTTAAGTTCCAACTGGACGGCACAGAAAAAGAGATTCAGGAGTTAGAGAAGAACGAAAAGGGTTTACAAGATGCCCTGGTCACTGAAGAATTTAATCTAACCGAGAGAGAAAGCCAGTTTAAAAAGCTGGAAGAACATTACGAAGCTGCACTAGAAAGGATTGAATCAGAGAAGACCGATCTTATTGATATACTGACTGATATAACCCATATAAAAAATTCTATAACTAATTTGACAGATCAACAGGCAGGCTTCCTTCGAAGGGAGGAGAAGAGTAAGGAAGAATTGAAAAACGCCACAGGAATGGTTGAAGAACTGGAAGGTAAGGCATCTAAGTTAAAGAAAGAATTGGATGAGTTAAGCAGGTTGAAAGGGGTATTAGAGGAAGAGAAGCAAAAGAGGCTTGAAGAGATAGACAATCTTAAGCTGACGGTGGAAGGAAAAGAAAAATCCCTGAATGATCTCAAAGAGGAACTTAACAGGAAAACTGCCCGATGGAACTCTTTAAAAGAGTTCCAGAAGAACCTTGAGGGATACCAGGAAGGGGTTCGTTCAATAATGCTTAAAAGTGGCGACAACAATTCAAAGAAGAATGGGATCTATGGAGTGGTAGCCGACATAATTGAAACTGCGCCAAAATACGAGACAGCCCTGGAGGCCATTCTGGGAGAGAAGCTCCAGTATATTATTGTCAAAAGTCAAAATGAAGGTGTGGAGGCTATTGAGTATTTGAAGAAAGAGGCTGCCGGCAGAAGCAGTTTTATTCCTCTCAACCTCAGAGAGGAGAAAGACTCTTCACCGGCTATTTATTCTACAGAGACTAATTATACCCCTTTGGTAAGTGTAGTTAAAGCAAGAGAAGGGTTTTGCAATATCGCCAATTACCTGTTGGCAAATGTACTGGTAGTCGAGGACTTTGATAGGGCTATAAAATTCTGGGAAAATAATGGCTACATAGGCACTTTGGTTACCCTGGATGGGGATGTAATAGACTCCTGTGGGGTTCTGACCGGTGGGAGTAAGTCTGCTGTTTCGAGTGGAGTGCTGCAAAAGAAGAGAGAAATTAGAGAATTGGAGCAGATAACAGAAAGGATAAGAGAAGAGTATAATAGAATTGAGAAGGAGTATAAACAGATTGTTGAGGAGACATCCTTAATACAAAAGCGTATAGAAAAATTGAGCCATGAGTTATACGCTGGGGACGTTAAGATTCTTGCCCTTAAAAATGAACAGACCCAGGCTTATTCAGAGTTAAGCCGGCTTAAGGAAAAGATAGAGATATTAAATTTTGAGAGAGAGCAATTGCAGGTAGAGAAGGAAAAAACGAAGGTGGGCCTTTCAGCAAAAGGAGAGAAGTTACGGGGTCTAAACAACTTGAAAGACGAAAAAGAAAGGCAGGTAGGCAGCCTGCAGGGGGAAGAGAAGAAGATAAAAGAAAAAATAGATGGGCTAAGAGCCGGTCTTACCAATTCAAAAATTACAATAAGCTCTGTTAAAGAAAGGCTGAAAGGCACATCTTCTAATATAAACCGCTTAAGGAGTGTTAGAGAAGAACTTATCAAAGGTATTGAAGAGAAAAGAAGGGAAAGTGAAGAAAGCGAAAAGGAGTGTCTTAGAATCGCTAAAAAGATAGAGGATTCTCAAAACAGGCTTGATGGATTGCTTAAAATCCATCAAGACCTCCATGACTCTTTAAGCATAAAGAAGGCTGAAACGGAAGAAGATGCCGAGGATTTAACAAGAGAAGAAAGTGCCCGCAAAACTTACCTGAAGGAACAAGAAGATATCCATAGAAGGTTAAGTGATTTGAATCTTAAAATAGTTGAGATAGGGCTAAGCATCTCACACCTGAAAGACAGGGTAGAGGAAAAATACCGTATTAAGTTAGAGTCTATAACCAGCCTTCCTGTCAATAGGTTCTCTGGGGAAGAAGCAAAAGAAAGGCTTGCATATCTGAAAGAATCTCTGGAAAATATGGGTGAAGTAAATCTCTTGTCCATCGGTGAATACGAAGAATTGAAAGAGAGATACGAGTTCTTGACAGGTCAACAGGATGATCTGAACCAGTCTTTGGAATCTCTTCAGAAGACTATAAACAAAATTAATCGAGTAACAAGAAAAAGGTTTAATGAAACTTTCTTGGCTGTCAATAAAAAGTTCAAGGAGATATTCCCTCGTCTCTTCAGGGGTGGTATGGGAGAACTTGTATTAACTGATGAAGATGATCTGTTAGAAACTGGAATAGAAATAGTCGCTCAACCTCCGGGAAAAAAGCTCCAAAATATCAAACTCCTCTCCGGTGGAGAGAAGGCATTGGCAACTATCGCATTGATCTTTTCTATGTTTGCCATAAAACCCAGCCCTTTTTGCCTTTTGGATGAAGTGGATGCTGCCCTGGACGATGTAAATATAAACATATTCAATGAACTGCTTTTAGAGACGTCTAAAAACTCCCAATTTATCCTTGTGACCCATAACAAACAGACCATGGAGATAGTGGATACCCTTATAGGTGTGACCATGGAAAACCCCGGGGTATCCAAACTGGTTTCAGTTAGAATGAACTGAATCTGTCAAGAGATTATAAGTTGATTTGCAACAGAAACTTGTAATCTTTCTGTATATCACTATGGATGTGGGGATATACAGAACTATAGAATAACTTATTCCCCCCTCCGCTTCGCTCCGGGGGGAATGCGGCAGTTGAGCAGACTATGCTTGGCCCGCAGAAAATGATATGATAACTAAACCCGTGCATATACTTGACCACGTTCGCAAATCGTTCAACGGCAGAACAAGTAGATCTGATCGCTCTGAGATCGGTCAGTTCCTGACACCTGTAGCGATAGCTCAGTTTATGTCGTCTATGTTTGAAACCGGACCGCAAGAAGTAAGGGTTTTGGACCCTGGTGCTGGGGCAGGAGTACTTCTTGCGACGTGCGTGGAGACCCTGATTTCACGAGTGAATCGTCCTCGTTCTATAGAGGTTGTTGCCTACGAAACAGATAGCGCCATCCTCCCGTATCTGGAAGACACCTTGAAAAAATGCCAATCGCTTTGTAT
>JBAZOX010000010.1:0-19510 GCA_041648535.1 Desulfobacteria bacterium
GAAAACCGGTGGTTCCTGATGTGTACATAATGATGGCAACATCCTCTGGATTGCAGCTCACGGTAGACAACTTGTCAGAAGAAGCTTTCAAAAGATCTTCATAAGGTGAGACTCTCAATGATTTTTGACCATTTTTAACTATCATGTTATTAATATCTGGCAATTCTGATGATATCTTTTCTAGATTCTCCTGCCCCAATGCATCGGTAATTACAGTAGTAATCCCAGCATCGTTGAAGATGTAGGAAAGCTCTTTGCCAATAACCATGTAGTTTATAATCACGGCCACTGCTCCGATCTTTTGAATGGCAAAATAGGCTACACCTATATCCGGCCGGCTGGGTAGATATACCCCCACCCTGTCACCTCTTTTAACCCCTAAAGATAAGAGGCCATTACCCATCCTGTTCACTAACATATCAAGTTCTTTATAACTTATCTCCTTATCCTCAAAGATAAAGAATGTTTTATCACCATATTGCTTTGCCTTGGTTTCTAATAACAATCCAACGTTTTGCTCCATTTTTATTTCCTCTTTTGAAAGGCTATAATATCAACCCCCCAAATAAGCATCTCTCACGTGCGTATTGTTCAAGAGAGAATCTGCTGCTCCATCTAGTGCCACCTTACCGGTTTCCAGTACATAGCCAAAGTGGGCCAATTGAAGTGCCATTTTAGCATTTTGCTCAACAAGAATTATACTGACGCCTTTTTTATTGATCTCTTTTATTATCTTCGCAACCTCCAATACCAACAGTGGTGAGAGTCCAAGGGACGGTTCATCCAATAAAAGCAATTTTGGCTTTGCCATGAGTGCCCTTCCTATAGCAACCATTTGCTGTTCACCACCGCTTAAGGTTCCAGTAACCTGATTTATCCTGACTTTAAGCTTTGGGAAATAATGAAATACCTCCTCATCCATGTCTTTCTTTGACTCTTCCTTATCCTTCCTGGTATAGGCTCCCATTTTAAGGTTTTCCAGTACCGTCATTCGGGAAAATAGTCTTTTCCCCTCTGGGACATGGGAAATCCCTAACTTAACAATATCCTGCGGGAGAAAACTATCTATTCGATGGTTTAAAAACCATATTTCTCCAGATATTATTGGATTGAGCCCAGAAATTGCTTTTAGAACCGTACTTTTGCCTGCTCCATTTGAGCCAATAAGTGTAACTATAGACCCCTTTGCGACCTCTAGCGAAACCCCTTTAATGGCCTCAACCTTGTTGTAGCGGACCCTAATGTCCTTTGTCTTAAGTAAAATCTTGTTCTCTTCCAAGATAAGCCTCTATTACAGCATTATTGTCTTTGATCTCAGCCGGTAAGCCCTCAACTATTTTCACGCCATTATTGAGCACTATAATCCTATCAGAGAGAGTCATGACTGCCTTCATATCATGTTCAACCAGGAGAATTGTTGTTCCCCTGGCACGTATCTTTCTTATTATTTCAATCATATCATTTGTTTCTGTGTTGTTCATTCCCGTCATGGGTTCATCCAGCAACAGTAACTCGGGACCCGCTGCCAGAGCAATTGCAATTCCAAGGATGCGTTGATAACCATGAGGAAGATTCTTGGCCAACTCATTGCTTATTTCTTCTATGCCCAGAAATTTAAGTATTTCCTCAGTCTTTTCCCGGGTTTTTCCCTCACCTTTCCTGACACCCGAAGTATTGAGCAAGTTACCCCAAAACCCTGTCTTTGCGCTTAAATGACAGCCAATTAGCACGTTATCAAACACAGAATAACTCTTAAAAAGCGTTGTCAGTTGAAATGTCCTGCATATACCCCTTTGAGCTATTATGTTTGTCTTAAGTTTTGTGACATCTTCTCCTTTAAAATATATCTTACCCTTTGTGGGCGTTAAGACCCCGCTTATCATATTAAAAGCAGTAGTTTTACCGGCACCATTAGGTCCAATCAGCCCCAGTATCTCTCCTTCATTGATTTCGAAACTCAGACTGTTAATGGCTGTCAAGCCCCCGAATTGCTTGGTGATATTTTTTAGTTCCAGTAAATTCATTTCCTTGATTCAACCATTGATGGGTTCGTAAAAAGTCCATCTGCGGCGTTCCGCTGCATCCTTCGTCGTTGCAGCGTACCACTAAGTACGCCTCACTCCTCAGGATTTGCGCGCCTTGCATCTGGAGCTTTTTACTTTGCCATCCCAATTTTGACTTTTTGCGAGTTCGTCAACCATTAATGCGTTTAAAGAGTTTTTGTACCTTGAATATAATTCTTTCGAATAGGCTGATAATACCACTCGGCAAAAACAGCATTACCAAAATTAGGGCAATTCCATAACCGATTGATTCATAGTGCCCAAATTTACGCAATATCTCCGATAAAAGGGTCAGGGCAGAGGCACCAAGTATGGGTCCCAGAAAACTACTTTCCCCTCCGACAACCACATATATAAGTATGTATACAGAGTGATAAAAAGAAAAATCGATAGGGGTTACCACCACAAAAGAGTGTGCGTACAAACTGCCTGCAATACCTGCAAAGAAACATCCCGCGGTGAAAGCCATGACCTTATACTTCATGATATCAATTCCAATACACTCTGCCAGAAGATCCGCCTCTTTTAAGGCGCCGAAAGTCAACCCTAATCTTGAATTCTTTAGTCTGTAAAAAATAAGCACAGTAATCAGCGTCAAGGATAATGCCAGATAATAAAGAGGAACCTTGGAGACAAAATGGATTTTTGGGATAAAGGGAATTGAAATAGGATCGGGATGAGGAACCCCAATTATCCCGCTTACGCCGCCAAACAGAGCCTCCCAAAAATTGCTGAAAATCAGGATTAAGATTTCACCAAAGGCAAAAGTGACAAGGAGAAAATAAGCACCTTTTAATCTTAGGGTAATTGACCCAATTACCAGGGCTAAAACGGCAGCCATTATTCCAGAGACAGGCATTGCCAACCAGAAGGTCAGCCCCAATTTCATTACCAACAGAGCAGACGTATATGCCCCAACGGCCATAAAAGCTGCATGGGCAAGACTCAATTGTCCTACAGTCATTATTATCCATAGGCTGATGGCGAGGATAATATTAAGGAGCAATACCATCAAAACTTGTAAATGATATGGATCACTGGATAATAATGGTATAATGAATAGGAAAACTATTATTCCAAGTATGGTAAAATATTTTGTGTAATACTTTTTATTCATGCCCAAATAATCCTGAAGGTTTAAACAAAAGCATCAATATAATGATTATAAAACCCAATAGGTTGGAGGCTGGAACGCTTAAGAAAAAAGTCCCAAAGCTCTCTACGGTTCCCAGGATCAGACCTCCGACAACTGCGCCCAAAAGACTTCCCATTCCTCCCAAGATTATAATTATAAACGCCTTCAACAGAGGTAACCCACCTATGTATGGATTTACGTAAAAAACTGGTGCAATCAGGACACCGGCTGCAGCAGCTAAGGCACATCCCAGACCAAAGGTAAACGAACAGATACGATCAATATTCACACCCTGTAATGCAGCCGCCTCTCTATCTTCGGCAATGGCTCGAATAGCGCATCCTATCTTAGACCGTTGAATGAGGAGGTAAAGCAAAAGAATAAAAACGATACACGTAATAACAATTGCCAGCCTTTCTTTCGAAAATAATGCGCCGAAAAAGTTGATCATCCCGGGAAAAACCGTTGACACTGATTGGTCTTCAGTCCCAAAGTTTAAAAGCGTTAAAGTCTGTATGGTCATTGAAAGGCCTAATGAAACTATCAATGCCGGCAGCAACTCACCCCTAAAAGGGCGAAAAAAAATCTTCTCAACAACTATCCCAAACACTCCCACCAGGATCATCGCTAAAACCAAAATTAACATATAGGGTATTTGAAGTTGTTCGGAGAAATAATAGGCTACAAGTCCACCCAGCATGTACATCTCACCGTGAGCAAAATTTATTACATTCATAATGCTGAAGATGAGTGTAAGACCAAGGGCTACCACTATATAGATCATCCCAAGCATCAAACCATTTAATGTAACCTGCAACAAAAGGGTCATGTCCATAACTAATATGTCTCTCTTCATAAGTGCATTAACTGACTGACCACATTCTGAATCAGTCAGTTAATGCATAAAATACTCTCTATTTATTTAATTTCTAAAGGTTTTAACTTGGCGACGGGAACACTTTTTCCGTCTTTTACTACGGTAATAACTACAGGATAAAGGAATTGATGTTTTATACCGTAGGTTTTCTCTCCCCCAATAACAGCTTCACCCGCCATGGATTGAAATTTCATTTTTTCCATGGTATCCCTCACCTTCGTTGTATCTATACTCTTGGCCTTTGTAATTGCCTGTTCTAAAAACCATACTCCATCGTAAGCCGCCGCTGTTATAAAATTCATTGGCTCGCCATGCTTCTCTCTAAACTTTTTTGATGCCTCTTTTTGTCTCGCTGTTGCATACGCTCCCTCACAGTCACCTTCAAGGCTCATGATAACCCCTTCAGATGCCTCCTTGCCGGCAATCTTAATCAGTGCAGCAGCATTCGATCCCGTTAACCAAAGCTTCACACCCCTAAAACCCAGTTCATATAACTGCTTCCATATCAGCGCTCCCTCGCCCATAGGAGCAGCATCTATATCTATCATGTCAGGCTTTTGAGCCATAATCTTTGTAAGCAGGGGGAAAAAGTCCGTCGTTCCTCTATTGTAATACTCTTCCGCCACTACTTCGTACCCCAGGCTTTTAACGATGGGTTTTGTCTGCTTCATTTCATCCTTGCCTGTCTCGTCATTGGGGGCCAGCAAAGCCAATCTCTTTGCCTTAGGATACTTCTTTTTGACCCAGGGGTATACTACCGGCACAAGCTCAACCGGGCTTAGGAGTGATTTAAAGGAATAGGGTTTGTCTTTTCCCATTGCTTCAGCTGACCAGGCAGTATGAAGAGTGAGGACCTTTTCATTCTCAGTTATTGCCTGGGATGCAAGGGTTGGAGCAGAACCAACAATGCTTACAATATATTTAACCTTATCCTCGTAGATCAGTTTATTTGCTGCGGTTGTTCCGCCTGATGCGGTATATTTGTTGTCATATCCAATTATTTTAATCTTGTATATATCGGTGCCAACCTTTAACCCACCTGCATTATTTATTTCTTCAGCCCTTAGCTCAGCGCCCCTCATAAGGTTCAGCCCCCATGAGGCAGCCGGTCCTGACATAGGGGCGTGAAGACCTAAGGGTAACACCTTTTCTTCGGCAAATACAGGGGAACTCAAAGCAAAAACCAGGGTCATAAAAAATCCCAAAAAGACTGTAGCTCTTTTTTTCATTTCAATCCTCCTTGTTTCATTTCAATTAAAAAAGATGTTAAAATTAATTAGTTGTACTTTTACCTCCTTCCGTCTACTTATATTACGCCTTCTTCCTTAAAACTGGAGAGGGTTTCCTTGTTAAACTTTACTGTTACCCCTCTTTCAGCACCTGATCCCTCAAAGTCCTTCGCAATATCTTCCCCACCGCATTTAGCGGAAGTTCCGCACGAAATTCAACGGCCACAGGCACCTTATAGACCGCCATCTTTTCCCTGCAGTATTGAATCAGTTCCTGTTCGGTGCAGGCTTCATTTTCATGAAGCACCACGTACGCCTTTGGCAATTCACCCTTCACGTGATCCGGAATGCCGATGACCGCGGCCATTTTGACCTTGGGATGGCTGTGGAGGGTCTCTTCAACTTCGACCGGAAAGATGTTCGCCCCCCCTCGAATAATCAGGTCCTTTTTCCGATCCATCAGGTAGAGATAGCCGTCCTCATCCAGATAACCGACATCGCCGCTGAACCATCCCTGCTCTCGAAATGCAAACTGTGTGTTCTCCAGATCGTTCCAGTATCCCTTGGATTTCATGTCCGTCTCGACCACCACTTCGCCGGTTTCGCCAGGTCCGAGCTTCTGCAAATCGTCACTTAGTATCTGAATTTCAACATCTCCGATGGGAACACCGACGGAACCCAGCTTTCTGACACCGATGAGGGGGTTGGTGGTCACGAATCCACACAGTTCAGTAGCGCCGTATCCTTCAACAAGCGCCACATGGGAAAATTTCTCATTAAATTCCTCTATCACATCCAGCGGACACTTAGCCCCTGCAACGAAAGCCATCCGCAGGGACATCTGATGCCTGTCCGGTTTGAACCCATCCATCAGGTAAATAAACATGGTCGGCGTACCGCCGAAATAGGTGCAGTTCCATTCTGTCATGGTCCGGAGCACCATGTCTGTATCCCATCTTTCGAGCAGAACCAGGGTACCGCAGTTATTGATCGCGCCCATTAAACTGATTGTACGGCCGAAATTGTTAAAAAGCGGCATGGGGCATAGAAAGTTTTCCCGGCCGAATCTGAATTTGTGAGAAGAAGCCATATGGGTGATACCGTAAAACAAGCTTTTCTGTGTTTGCATGGTCCCTTTTGGCGCGCCGGTTGTTCCCGATGTATAGAGCACCCCCACCACATCATCGGGATCGCACTGCACAGCCGCCATTTGATCTGAGGCCTTTTCCATAATGTCATTATAGGCGAGCGCATCGTCCGGCTTTTCATCGCTTTGAATAATAACATGCTCGAGATGCGGCAACTGCCCCCTTACCTCACTCACGATTTCATATCCGTTTTGATCGGTAAGGATCGCCTTTACATCCGTATTGTTGATGATGTGTTTGACCTCTTTAGACTTGGCCATCGAATTTATGGGAACAGCGACCGCGCCGATCTTTTGAATCCCAAAATCACATACGGCGATCAATGGTGTGTTTGGGAGAAAATAGGCGATACAGTCCCTCTTCTTAAGACCGAGATGGGACAACCCATTGGCAACCTTACTGGTAAGACGATCAAATTCACGGTAGGTGATGATGTTATCATTGTAGATAATCAGAGGTTTTTGAGGTACCAGTTTTACTGCCCTTTCTAATAGTTTTGTTAGTGTAATCAATTTATATTACGCCCTCTTCCTTCAAACCGGCAATTTTTTCCAGGCTATAGCCAAGCAGGCTTGAATATATCTCCTCATTATGTTCTCCTAATTGCGGTGACCGTTTCAATTCAACAGGAGAATCCGATAGCTTTATAGGAGACCCTATAAATGGAAAAGTGCCCCTTTGAGGATGCTCAAGTTCTACAAACATCTGTCTTTCTTTGAGGTGTGTGTCCACAAGCAAATCTCCTGTATCCATGACCATACCGGCAGGCACACCTGCCTTAAAGAATTCATCCATCGCCTCTTTTTTAGTCCTTTTTCTTGTCCACTCTTCTATCATCGGATCAATTACACCATCAGCATACCCGGCTCGTTTCATCGAAGTCTCAAATCTTGGGTCGCCTATTAGGTCTTCCCTTTTCAGTAATCTGAGAAGATTTTCCCACTGATGATCGAAAAGACAACAAACAACTATATAACCGTCTTCCGTTTCATACGAACTCCAAGGCGCAACCATTCCACCACCTTTGTTGCCTGTCCTCTCGAGTGGCTTCCCAGAACTAAAATGCACGGTATACAGAGCTCTTAGAAAATTGACCATAGCATCTTGCATAGAAAGCTCAACTTCTTGCCCCTTACCGGTCACACTCCTTTGGATTAATGCTGCCAGGATGCCTATTACCCAAGTAATCCCTGAGCCACAATCCCCTATAGTCGGCCCATATCTCAGAGGCGGCCGGTCTGGATACCCTGTGAAACTCATGCCTCCACCCACAGCCTGACCTATAAAATCGAGAGATGGGTAATCTCGATGTGAACCGTAGCTTCCAAATCCAGTAATGGAGCCGCATATCAACTTTGGATTGATCTCCCTCAAAACCTTAAAGCTGAGACCAAGCTTATCCATCGTTCCAAAGGCAAAATTTTCCGCGACTACATCTACTTTCTTTACCAACTCCTTAACTATCTCTTTCCCCTTTTCGCTGGCTAAATTCAGAGTTATACTTTTCTTATTAGCATTTAGATTCAAAAAATAGTAAGCATCAAGTCCTTGCTTTTCGGAAAGAAGCCATCTTCCCTCTTCACCTGTTACAAGCCTTTCCACTTTAATTACCTCTGCACCCAGTAAGGCTAACAATACCGTGCCGGCCGGCCCCGCCTCTAAATGTGTAAAATCAAGTACTCTTATACCTTCTAATGCTTTTTTCATTTGAATTTCTCCCTTTTTAATATTGATGAACTCGTAAAAAGTCAGGAAACCCTCTTTCTTGTCATTCCGGCGGAAGCCGGAATCCAGTAATTTCAAGCACTTCTAGACTCCGGCTTTCGCCGGAGTGACGGAATTAAGACTTACTAAAAAATAAAACCTTATTTTCATGCTTCGTGGTGCCACACGAGGCATGGGGGTTTTTTACGAGTCCGTCAATATTCATATGTTACCAAATTTACTATTCACCCATGCAAAAAACTATTTCTAATGCTATCAATCAGCTATAAATGCAATGGCCAGTTTTAGATCTAAAATGTGGGATGCGATGTAAAGAACATCAGTTGGGATATAGGGGATGTCGGTTTCAGTGCCACTGAGAGCCGGAGCAGAGGAGAAAGAGAAAAGTAGAGTTAGAAAGCCATCCCTAAATTTTATAAATTATTTATGGCATATAAAGGATGTCTAAAATTTTAACAGTGACATCCCCATAACATCTGCCACCATGGGGGTATTCACATTCAAAATACACACAGTCCCCCTCTTCAACAATATGCCTTTCGTCTCCGTGGACGAATTCCGCTTTACCTTCCAGCACATAGAGGATCTCTTCACCTTCATGCTGAAAGATAGTAATTTCATCGGCATCTGGGGGAAATTCCAAAAAGAAGACATGCATCTTTTTGTTTCGTTTTTTATGAGCCATAACTTCACACGAAAAGCCATAAGGATTTAAGAGGTCGTTTACCCTTTTGCCCTCATTTTTTTTTACTATAGAACAGGGTGGGTCAGTTTTGGAAGTCGGGAAAAGATCAGACATGTTGATTTTTAGGATACCGGCTATTTTTACAAGTGTAGAGAGTGTAGGCTGGCTTTTATTGTTCTCAATTTTTGAGAGGTAGCTTTTTGTAAGCCCAATTCTTAAAGCTAGTTCATCTAGAGTCATTCCCTTCTCTAATCGGTTTTTCTTTATCTTTGCGCCTAACTTAATTTTCATAGTAACCATTTTCCATGATAAATTTCATTAGAATCAATTTAATATCCTGACAGGAAACTTTTGTCAAGGAAAAAATGAGGACACGTAATATACCTTGTTCCCTATCTTTGTTCCCTTGGCTAATCCAAGCCTTCTAAGTACGATAAAATTTTTCCTAAGGTCTAACTCCCCTAAACCTAACTCTCTCGCAATTTCCTCTGGCAACGCCTTGCCTTTTTCTTTAATAAATTCATAAATCTTTTTCTGTGTCTCAGAAAGCTCTTCCATAGGCGATCTTTTAAACGTTTCCATGAAATTTTCCGTTACCATCTGTGCTATTGGATCACAGGGATTTTTAGGCAGCGTAGAGTTTATATAACAGTCTTCACAGACCTTTTCCCATCGTATCTTGTACTTGTATTCACTATCCAACTCAGCCCCACAGTTACTGCATTTCATTATACACGCCTCCTAGCTTTAACGCGTTATCGCAGTTTACCTCTTGAAAGGGATGCGAATATGCCTCCAAAACAAAGGGTGGCAAAAATGATGAAAACCACCTTTACACCTTTCAAAAAAAGCAGATAGTATTCAGATGTAATTTGAACCCTTCCAATGTACAAGGCAAATATAAGCATTGCAATCCCCATACTGAGCATCTGTCCGATGAGCCTCATTGTTCCAACCATTCCAGAAGCTACTCCATAAGATCTCTTTTCAACAGAACTCATAATTGCATTCATATTCGGGGATGAAAAAAGGGCAAAGCCAAAACCAACGAGGATTAGACTGGCTACAATGAACGCTAAAGGCGTTTCCCCCTCCAGGAAGGTGAATAGGGAAAGCCCTAAACAGGTCAACACCATCCCAATTGAAGCAACTATTCTTGGTTCAATCCTGTCTGAGAGTCTGCCTGCAAGAGGGGAGAAAATAGCCATTACAACAGGTTGGGATACCAGGACCAAGCCTGCGTTTTGAGGGCTAAACCCTTTTATATACTGCAAGTAAAGGCTTAAAAGGAAACTTATGGCAAACGTAGCACTATAATGAATCAAGGCTGCCAGGTTGGAGAAAGCGAAGACTGTATTATTTAGGAAGAGTTTTATATCTAAGATAGGGTTTTTCACCTTCATCTCCCACTTGACGAATGAAAATATCCCTAAGGCACCTATTAGAATCAGCCATACACCCGGTATCGTTGGCAAAAGAGAAAAACCGTACATTATTGCCACAAGGGTAAGACCGTAGAATATAGAGCCTATAAAATCGAACTTCTCCCCCTGTGCTTCAGCCCATTCCCCTTTCAATTTCCAGGGAATAAAACCGATTATTATCACGCCTAGAGGTACAGTTATAAGAAAAATGCTTCTCCAACCAAAATGCTGTGTTAAAAAACCGCCTAAAAATGGGCCAAGAGACAGCCCTAAATAAACCGCAGCAACAGTTATTCCTAAAGCTTTGCCTCTTTCTCCAACAGGGAATACCGAAGTTAAGATGGCCATACTAGTCCCAAATATCATCGCACTTCCTACTCCCTGCAAAACTCGGAAGGCTATAAGTACGATAGCAGACGTTGAGATAGCAGAAAGGAAGGATGAAACGGTAAAAATCACTATGCCGTAAGTAAAAATCCTCTTTCTCCCGTGTATATCTGCTATCTTTCCAAAAGGGACAAGAAACATTACGGCGGCTAAAAGATATGCGGTGGCAATCCAACTTAACGAAACCGCATCTATAGCAAATTCTTTTCCAATCGAGGGAAGGGCAATGTTGACAGAAGAGCCCATAAAAGGCGTAAGGAAAGATGCCAATGTAGCAACGAGTAAAGCGGAGTTTTTATCTATACCATTGTCCATATTTATTTTCTCAAATTTATAAGACCTCAGTGATAGTCATGTGTTCCCAATACGACCTTGATGCCTGTCCTTTCCTCCAGGATTTTTGCCAGGTCCTCTGCTTTGGTGTATGGACATCCGGGTTTGGCTTCGGCCAGACATGAACTAAAGTGAATTACATCTGGTTTAATCTCGGATAGTCTCATGGCCATGCCCAAGTTGGGAACAACAGTACGGCCGGGGCATTCGCAGGTAAGAAAGGCTGTTACCTGATGTGGTTCTTCGAATTTGCCTTCTCCGAGAGCCGCTGCTTTTAGGCATCGCCACTCACCAGGACAGCCATAACCACTGTCTATATAAGCACCACAACTTAGAATAGCAACTTTTTTCATCCCAACCTCCTTGTACGGTATTTTAACTGTTATGTTTTACTCCTAATTCATTGGATGTCAAGGGGGAATAGGGGGGGGAATAGGAGTTCATTATTTAAATTACCATAGAAAAGGATAACTAAGCAATAGCCCGAAACTTCTTGACACCTCACTCTTTTTATAATAAGCATGGATTATCTCCAAAAAAGTTGGCAAAACATAAGGATTCAAGGGGGCAAGGATTCAAAACTATCTGTGGTGGACAAAGTATATCTTTCTGATATTTGTTATCCTTGGGTTTTTAGCCTTCGGCATAAATTTGTTGATCAGTTCATACTACATGAAAAATGCCCATGAATTCGTTATGCTCTTTTTCTCTTCTAGTTTTATCATATTGATTTGTATATCTTTGGTTGTGGGGGTTATTTCAAGGATGATCTGTAAAATCGGGAATCGAAAGTCGGAAGTCGTAAATAAATAAAAACCCCATTCACGATTTACGATTCACAATTCACGATTCACTTTGGAGAAGGCTGGAGCACGAAGAATAAGCATGGTTATGGTTACGCAGAGGGCGAAACCGGCCATAACCCCGAATCCCATATTGTAAGAGCCTGTCCAATCTCTGATCAACCCAACTAGATAAGGGCCTACAACCATCCCAATGCTTAAACAGGTGGATATAACACCAAAACCAAAACCGAGATTCTGAGGTTTCATAAGATCCGATGGCAAAGAGAATACAGGTGCAGGGACCAGGGCTACTGAAACCCCGATTAGCGCCATCAAGAATATGAGTAGAGTAGTAGCATAGGGAATGAAGAACATAAGAACTCCTAAAGCAAGACCACCCATGGCTATCAGAGCCTCTTTAAAGCCGATTTTATCTATAAGGTACCCGACCACAGGACTGAAAACGAGGGAGCCCCACATGACGAAACTGGCAAGGAATCCAGCAAACTCTATGCTGAAACCCTTATCCGCTATAAAGAAGTCTGGTCCAAAAGTAGTAAAGGAGATTATTGATGCGTTAAACCACATCCATGCGATCCCTACAAGCCATATTGAAATACCTGCTTCCTTAAAGTTGCCTAGCCCCACCCTTTTCTCACTAAAAGGTTTGCCTATAATGGCAGGAACTGGTTTATAGAAGAGAAGGAAAACTATCAGGGCTATAAAGGTAAGGATGCCGCTAACTGAAACGGACGCTTGCCAACCCAGGTTCTTCCCTAACCATCCCAAAGTGGTAAAAGATATTATTGTACCCAGCGGCATAGCGGTATTATATATCCCCATAGCTATGCCCAGCTCTTTTCCCTTGAACCATTGGGAGAGAAATTGAGGCAGACCTATTGCAAGAATTAAGGCGCCAACTCCCGAAATTATCCTTCCTATAGCAAGGAGGAGGAAGGTTCCGCCAAAGATTACTATTATGGTTCCAATAATCATCAAAATAAAGCAGAAAATGGCTATCTTTTTCGTACCATATCGATCAAATAGTATCCCCCCTGGTATGGACAGGAATATTCCCGGCAGAGCAAAGAGACCCATAAGAAGTCCTGCCTGGGTGTGAGAGATGAGCAATTCCTGGATAATCAGACTTAAAATAGGGGGGATAGCCTGGAATACAAAAGCAAAGGCGAGCATAGATATGTAGGTTACGACCAGAATATTCCATCGGTATCTTTCGTCCATAAAACCGCTTCCTCTCATATACAAATCCCCTTTTGGGATACAATCTTTAATATGATCTTTGGATATTCATATTACCCTGCCATGATTCAATTCCTCTTTTCTATGGTTTTGTGAAGAAAAAACCTTCTATATTCCTCTAATTCATTCTTGCTAACCTCTTTACTATCCTTTATGCTCTTATATACCCCACCTGGATCCTTAGTTATCCTTTCACATACTTCTCTGGCGGTATACATATAAGACAATACTTTTCTATCTATAACCATATTTACCAGAGGTTTAAAAACCTTAATCATCAACTCAACAAACCTGTTATTTGCCTTCAGATAGATGTAAAAGACATTTTCAATAGCTTCTCCCTTATGGTCTTCCCGGTATTCCACAATTACTACTGCCTTCCCCATTAGTTTCTTAATGACATTTCCGTTGTATTGTCCATTGCAATAAAATACAATGGTTCTTGAGTCCTTATGTATCAATCTAAAGTCTCCGATTATACTTTCTCCATCTTTAAAATGAAAAGATTGGTCTTTGTTCTTAGTGATGACGAGGTTACGAATATTCAATCCTCGGATGATGCTTGTTGCTAAAGGGAGTCTATCCAGGAGATATTTATATATTGATGGGTTAGCTTCAAACCTCACACCTTTTGTTTTTTTGAATACAGTATAATCCTCAATAACTTTTACGATTTTATCCCTATCAGTGCCTGACAGCACGGAAGTGGGAATTTGAGGGGTCCTTTCCGTTTCACCCAAGGTCTCATCTGCTAAATTATAAACTGCACTGACAAGGAGACAGATCAAGATGATTGACGATATAACTAGTTTATTTCCCACCTTATCCAGCCACCTGTGCATAGTTCTCCTGAGCAAGAATGTTCGAAAACTGCATCTTCATTTTCTTCTTTTATTCTCTTTAGGATTTCATCAATACTTCTGTATGGACAGTCGTGATAATAATCCAGAAGCTTTTCATCTCTATATACCAGTATGTCGATACTCTTATCAAAGTTTATGTACTGTTCTATGCAGATCCTTTTGGTCAAAGGTTTTCTCCAATAGTTATCCAGCTTTCGGGTTGACATTACATAATTGGTGTTATTCAGCCAATTTGGCGTAGATAATAATAAAATGCCAGCAACATGTCAACTTGAACTTGTAAGTTGTAGTCCAATGTATTTTTTCCTTGACAAGCTTCAATCCTCTGTGCTATATGGGCAGAAATCCCTACTGATTATAGTTCTATGGGGGAAGTTGTCGAAGCTAAAATTGTGTTACTTTTATTGATAAGAATCAGGGGAGATTCGGGTTGTTTAACAAATTAGACGCTTTTTAATAATAAAGGAAAGGGGGGAGGAGAGGTACAACATCCAATTATGAGTTTATAGGGAGAGAACAGGTCGAGTGAGTTGATGTTTTGATGAGAAGAAACACTTTAAAACAAGTAACTGACTAAAAAGAGAGGAGGAACAAACAGTGACAAAAGCAGAATTAGTAAGCAAAATAGCAAAAGATGCAAAGATAAGTAAAGCAAGTGCTGAAAAGGCTTTAAATTCATTTACAACTAACGTTACCAGTGCCTTGAAAAAAGGCGGAAAGATGACTCTGACTGGTTTTGGTACATTCTCTGTAGCTCAAAGAAAAGCCAGAAAGGGCAGAAACCCTCAAACAGGAAAAGACATAAAAATTCCTGCTACTAAGGTAGCCAAATTTAAAGCAGGGAAGAAATTAAAAGAATCAGTTAAATAGATTAGGATTGTAGAGTTTAAAAATCGAGGTGGATAAACAAAAGGCAAGCATAGATCATATATGCTTGCCTTTTGTTTATATGGAATTACTCTATACTATATGAGAAGTAAAAAACCTGCCCACTATCCTATCCTTGCTATCTATTTCCGCCACTCTGCCCCAAGCCGAGCAATTGGGACAAATCAGTATTACACTCTAGAACACTTTTAGATAATCCATCTTTTCCCTTGCCCGCTGTGCTCGAATCCGAGCATCCATTCCTTTTCTAAAACAGCTCCTCCATATCAAAGTTAAAAATCAAAAACTTTAAAATCCATTATAACTCAGATAGTTAGGGGCTTTATACGTGGCACATCTCTTTTGAGGAGAAACCTGGCACAGGGGTTGCTAAATAAGAGATGTAAATCGACTATCAAAAATAAGGAACAGGATTATGAAGACTATCCTACTGAAACCCTTTGACCCAAAGGACATGAAGAGGATTATCAGGGAATTGATAAAGGAGAATAGTCTCAACTGAGAGTTCATCCACAAAATGTGGAGGTGTGAAATGAAGCGATTATTAGTGAGTTTGTTGGTACTGCTGAGTTTTTTGGTGATAACAGGCCATGCGCTTGCCAAGGAACAAGCACAACCTGATCATCCTGCCCCTGTAATGACTGATCAGGTAGAACCGGACCAGTCAACAACTCCTTCAGTCCAAAATACGGTAAAATCAAAGGTAGACACCGGAGACACTGCATGGGTCTTAATATCTACGGCCCTTGTTATGCTGATGACACCGGGGCTTGCGCTTTTTTACGGAGGTATGGTCAGACGAAAGAATGTCCTCGGCACCATCATGCAGAGCTTCATAGCCCTCGGCGTGATGAGTGTTCTCTGGGTTCTTTACGGGTACAGCCTGTCCTTCGGCCCTGATGTCGGGCATATCATAGGAAATCTTGACTGGGTGGGGCTCAGGGGTGTGGGACTCGAGCCTAATCCTGATTACGCGGCTACCATCCCTCATCAGGCATTCATGATCTTCCAGATGATGTTTGCTGTAATCACACCTGCTTTGATAACAGGTGCATTCGCTGAGAGGTTTAAGTTCAAAACCTATCTTGCATTCCTTGTACTATGGGCAACATTTGTGTATTTTCCGCTTGCCCACTGGGTTTGGGGAGTTGGCGGCTGGATAAGGGAGCTTGGTGCACTTGATTTTGCAGGAGGGTTGGTAGTGCATATAAGCTCCGGAGTTTCTGCCCTGGCTGCTGCTATTGTCGTTGGCAAAAGAAAAGGCTACAGGATTGAACAGATGGCTCCTCATGACGTTACAATGACACTTCTGGGTGCTGCACTTCTGTGGTTTGGCTGGTTTGGGTTTAATGGAGGAAGTGCTGTTGCATCCGGTGCATTGGCAACTTCTGCCTTTGTTGTTACACACATCGCAACTGCAGGAGCTGCGCTTTCATGGATGGTAGCTGAATGGGCACACAGAAGCAAACCAACAGTACTCGGAGCAGCATCAGGGGCAGTTGCAGGGCTTGTGGCAATCACACCTGCATCAGGCTTTGTTGGCCCTATGTCTGCCCTGATTATCGGGTTTGTTGCAGGAGCTATATGCTATACGGCAGTGAATCTCAAAACAAAGCTTGGATATGATGATTCACTGGATGTAGTTGGTGTTCATGGGGTAGGCGGTACATGGGGCGCAATAGCAACAGGGTTATTCGCATCAAAGATAGTAAATAGTGCAGGGAATGACGGATTGCTGTTCGGTAATCCATCGCTTTTATGGGATCAGCTTATAAGCGTTGGTGCTGTGTGGGTCTACTCCTTTATTGTAACATTTGCCATATTAAAGATTCTTGACTTAGCTATCGGTTTAAGGATAAGCGAGGAAGAGGAGTTTGATGGTCTTGACCTTAGCCAGCACGGTGAAAGCGGATATACATTATAAACAGTGAAGAGTGCCAGACCAGAGATTTTTACTGACACTTATTCCCGACACTAGGAGGTAACATGAAAAAGATAGAAGCCATAATAAAACCGTTCAAACTTGATGATGTGAAGAAGGCCCTTCATGAGATTGGGGTTCAGGGCATGACTGTAACAGAGGTGAAGGGATTTGGAAGGCAGAAGGGCCATACCGAGATATACAGGGGGAGCGAATACAAAATCGACTTTGTCCCAAAGATCAAGGTAGAGGTTGTGGTCTCTTCCGAGATTACAGAGAAGGCGATGGAGGTTATTACCTCTGCTGCCCGAACCGGAAAGATCGGAGATGGGAAGATATTCCTTCTGTCTGTGGAGGAAGTAATACGAATAAGGACAGGTGAACGGGGAGAAGAAGCTATATGAGGACGATTTCTCGTCTTTCAATTTTTGCCCAGGGGCATAGGACATTTCCCTCTGCCCCATTTTGAGAAATCTGCTCAAAAATGAGCATATAGTGCTAACCGGTTCTACACGTTAAAATTCACACATTTTAGCTAATATCCACTGTCTATAACTGCTCGAAGTCGAACTCTTCATCTTTGCCATACAGCTTCACCTGTTTGTAAATGTATCGCTAAGTACTTATATTTAAATCTGTTTCAGAAAATAAAAAGAGATCCTATGGGTTTGGTATGGGTATTGCGGATGTAATTCATATTTGGTAACTATTCAGGCAGGCACAAAGGCACAAAGCACCAAAGGCACAAATTTTTCTAGCCTAATAGCCTATAGGCTACAGGCTATTAGCCTGTTCTTTGTGCCTATGTGCCTTTGCCACTTTGTGTCTGAGTAGTTATTCTATGTTTTAACATTTAAGGTAAGAAACTTGGAAAACCTGAAAGGTTACATCAAAGATAGCTTAGACCGATTAAGGGAAGAATACTGGAAGGGACTATGTGGTCGAGACCTGGTCAGGAGGTACTCTTCCCTTATAGATGGATGTCTCAGGGAAATCTTTTCTTCGAGGCCGTCTTCGGAGAGTGATAAAACAAAGAACAGATATGCCATTGCAGCCGTAGGTGGCTATGGGAGAAAAGAATTAAGCCCGTATTCTGACATAGACCTGCTGTTTTTTATGCCGGAGAGGTTTCGTGGCAACCTGGAGGATATTACAGGCAAGATACTCTATCCACTGTGGGATGCAGGACTGACAGTGGGATACAGCAATATGACGTTGAAGGATTGCCTTGCCATGATGAAAGAGGATATTAAAGCAAGGACATCCCTGATAGAGATGCGGTATCTCATGGGAGACAGAGGCCTGTACGGCGAATTTGAGGACACAATCTATAGGAACGCATTCTCTAAGGGTGTCAATTCCTTCATCTCAGGACAGTTGAAAGACATGGAGTCAAGGCACAGGTATTATGGGGACTCGGTGTACCTTCTGGAACCAGATCTGAAAGAGGGGGAAGGGGGCCTGAGGGATATTCATAGCGCCCTCTGGATAGCGAAGGTCCAGTTTCAGGCAAGAGGGATAGATGAATTAAAGGCAAAGGGGGTATTATCGTCGTGGGAAATAGCTCTACTTGAAGAGTCCCTGGAGTTCCTGTGGAAGGTAAGAAACGGCATCCACTTTCTAAGCGGCAGAAAGAATGATCACCTCGCCTTTGAATATCAGGAAAAGATGGCGAATCTTCTGGGGTATGCTGATCCTCATTCAACTACCGCGGTGGGACGATTCATGCACAACTACTATCAGTGCGCAGAGGACATAAAGTACCTCTCCTCTGTGTTAATCGACAGGACGAGAGAGGATCAAGGAAAGTCGAAAAGGGGGAGTAAGGTCTTCTTAAGAAGTATGGACCAAGACTTTGAGATAGTGAATAACAGAATATCGGTTGTCCATCCTGATCTTTTCAGGCGGGCACCCCATACCTTGATGAAGGTCTTCAAATATTCCGCGGAACTGAAGAAAGAGGTGAGTTCAGATAGTCAGGAACTGATTAGAGGAAATCTCGATGTGATAGGAGAGGAGTTCAGAAACTCCAGAGAGGTGAATAGCTCTTTCATGTCTATCATAAGGGAGGGGAGAGGAGTAGCAAAGGTTCTGAAGACTATGCACAGACTTGGATTCCTGGGCAGGTTTATCCCTGAATTTGCCATGATAACCCATCTTCCCCAGTCGTATTACTACCATGTCTATACTGCTGATATCCATACCCTTTTTGCCATTGAGGAATTCGAAAATCTCCTTGCCGGAAAGCACAAAGATACCTTCCCCTTTCTCACCAAACTGGCCGGAGAAGAAAAGAGAGTAGAGTTGATTTTCCTGGCCCTTCTTTTTCATGATTTGGGGAAGACATTTGAAACCGATCACGTAGAGAAAGGCGCTAAGCTTGTATACACAATAGCAAATAGAATGGGGTTATCCTCCCAGGATACAGAGTTGTTAGGTTTTCTTGTGGAGAATCACCTCTATATGTCCAGTATAGCCCAAACCAGAGACCTTTCCGATGAAAATTTGATAATAAAGTTTGCCCAAAAGATGAAAGACGGTGATAGCTTGCGAATGCTATATATTCTGACCTTTGCTGATATGAAGGCATCGAGGGCAGAGGCCTTTAATTCCTGGAAGAATACCCTATTTCAGGAACTCTATATCAGGGCATTCCATATTATTGAGAAGGGGGACTTTACCATGACTGATATAGCCTGTAAACTCGATAAAATAAAAAATGAAGTCATATCCGAGCTGCGTTTGAAGATGCCCATGGATGATATTCACTACAATCTGGATTTAACG
>JBAZOX010000011.1:0-19198 GCA_041648535.1 Desulfobacteria bacterium
TACCGTAATGCGCGGCACGGTGGCCTCGATAAAGGCATATAGAAGCTTGGCCCCATGGCGGATGATCCCCCCATGTTCTTGCTCGGGTCCAGGCATAAAACCTGGCACATCCACCAGGCAGATCAAGGGGATATTAAAAGCATCACAAAACCGGACAAATCGAGCAGCCTTTGTGGATGCATTGCTATCCAGTGCCCCTGCAAGAACCGCTGGCTGGTTGGCTACCAGTCCAATGGTCTGCCCTCCCAGACGTCCAAATCCACAGATAATATTTCGGGCATAGTGGGCATGTATCTCCAGGAATTCGGCACCATCCAGAATGCTGTGGATGAGCACTTTCATGTCATAGGTCTGGTTGGGATTGGGAGGAATCAGATAGTCAAGAGCAGGGTCGGTACGTTCCACCGGATCCCTGAGATCCAGGAAAGGTGCTGTTTGACGGTTATTGGAAGGAAGGTGGTTAATCAATTGCCTGACTTCCCGGAGACAGAGGATATCGTTGGGCATCACAAAATGGGCCACCCCGCTCTTCTCGCCATGAATCTGTGCACCCCCCAGGTCATCAAAACTGATATCATGATGGATGACCGTTTTTACCACATTAGGACCAGTCACAAACATGTACGAAGAGTTCTCTACCATGAAGGTAAAGTCGGTCATGGCGGGGCTATAGACTGCCCCACCAGCACAAGGCCCCATAATACAGGATATTTGAGGAACCACCCCACTGGCACAAACATTACGATTAAAAATCTCCCCATAGGCAGCCAGGGCATCCACCCCTTCCTGGATGCGTGCTCCGCCAGAGTCATTGAGTCCCACGATAGGGGAACCTACTCTGACCGCATGGTCCATGACTTTGCTGATCTTTTGAGAATGGGCTTCCCCTAGTGACCCTCCAATAACCGTAAAATCCTGACTGAAAATAAATATTTCCCGACCGTCAATAGTCCCGTGGCCGGTAATCACCCCATCGCCCGGGTATTTGTGTTCTCCACCCAAAAAACTTTCCCTGCCGGTCTTTAAGATATCAAATTCTTCAAAAGAACCTTCATCCAGTAAAAGTTCAATACGTTCCCGAGCAGTAAGTTTCCCTTTGCGGTGCTGATCTTCGATACGATCGCTCCCACCACCCCGTAAGGCTCCATTCCTCATATTCTCAAGGATCGAAAGGTTGTCATACACTTGCAAATCCATGGATTTTACCCCCTGTCAAGTATCTAAATTATTATAGCCTCACTTATCTCTGCTTCAATTTGATCTTTGGTGAGATTTTCCATCGATAGCTCTTTAACTCTTACTCAGATTCCCGAGTAAAATTCTAAAGGAGCCCCCCCTACTATAATAAAAAAAGAAAGGTAGGAGAATGTAAATATATACACTTTTGAAAGAGAAAATACCTTAAGGGGGGGGAAATGTCAAAGATTTTGTGTTTCTTATGGTTGAAAGGGAAGAATTAAGACCTGTCCTCACAATAGATGGAGGCATGATAGTTTCCTCATGGAAAGGAGGTGCCAGATGGGGGGAGTATACGGATAGCAAAATCAAATTGACACGATCAGACTGTTAATATAAGATGCATGTTATTAGTGGAAGGATATAGTTAATAATGGAGAAGGCCAGAGTCAAAAAACTTAAGAAATTACAAAATAGAATTTCCTATAAATTCAAAAACTTAAATCTACTAGATCATGCCCTTACCCATAGGTCTTTCGCCAATGAGAATCAATCTCAATCACTTAAGGACAATGAACGACTTGAGCTTTTAGGCGACTCTGTCCTGGATGTGGTAATTACTCGCCTTTTGATGGACAGGTTTCCCGAATATACAGAGGGAGACCTCTCTAAAGCCAGGGCTGCTATAGTTAATGAAAAAAGTCTCTCTTCTATCGCCAGGAATTTAGAGCTTGGTGATTATCTTCTGTTAAGTAAAGGAGAGGAGATCACCAATGGGAGAGGCAAAGACTCTATATTGGCAGCATCATTTGAGGCCCTTGTGGCATCCATTTATCTTGATAGAGGTTTCAACAAAGTATTCAAGGTAATAGCCAGACATTTTTCTCCGATATTAGCTGAGGAGAAAAAGGAGGGTTTTTATAGAGACTTCAAAACTCAACTCCAGGAGTATTCCCAGAGTTTTTTTAAAACTACCCCCAGATATATGCTTACTGGAGAATTTGGCCCCGATCACGACAAAACCTTTCAGATCAATATATTAATAAACGGTAAGGTCTTTGGAAAAGGTCTGGGTAAGAGCAAAAAGGAGGCGGAACAGAAGGCTGCAAAGGGAGCCTTGGATGTACTTCTAAAAACCCGGCAATAGTTCACAGAGATCAGAAGTCAGGAGTCAGACTTAAGGGTAACTTTAGGCACTCTTTATGCGTCACTTCATCATCCCCATCTTTGTACCCCATCTGGGATGTCCGCATCAGTGCATCTTTTGTAATCAAAGGAGCATTAGTGGGGTTTCTAATCCTACAACAACTCCGAACCTCTTGGAGAAGACCGTAAAACTCTATCTTAAGACTTGGGGAAAGAAGGAGGGTTTTAAAACCCAGATCGCCTTCTATGGGGGGAGTTTTACAGGGCTGGATTTAAAGATTCAGGAATCTTTACTCTCAAAAGCCCATGACTTTATCAACAGGGGGGAAGTCAGTTCCATCAGGATTTCAACCCGCCCGGACTATATTGATTCGGAGATTGTATGTCTCTTGAAAGATTATGGTGTTGATACTATTGAGTTGGGGGTACAGTCCATGGCGGATAGGGTATTGATGCTTTCCAGGAGAGGGCATACCTCATCGGATGTTGAGATGGCTGTAGAGACCATTAAAGGGTATGATTTGGAGCTGGGGCTTCAGATTATGCCGGGTTTGCCAGGAGACACCCCGGATCTAATTATAAATACGGTAGATAAGATTATAAAAATGAGGCCGGATTTTGTGCGTATTTATCCTACCCTGGTTATCAAAGATACTCCCTTAGAGGAGCTTTATTTAATAGGGAGCTTTTTGCCAATGACGTTGGATGAAGCTGTAACTATCTGCAAAAAGGCCCTTCTAAGATTTAAGGTTGCCGATATTCCAGTGGTGAGACTTGGGTTGCAATCAACCCCTGAGTTAGAAAGACAGGGGACTATTCTTGCAGGTCCCTACCACCCCTCCTTTCGCCATCTGGTAGAGTCTGCTATTTTTTTCGATATGGCGATGAGATTGATTGAAAAAAGTTCTGTCTGCGATGAAAGACTCGTTTTTAGGGTAAGGCCGGAGGAGTATTCCTATTTCTGTGGTCAAAAAAATGAGAATATTGCTAAACTGAAGGAAAGATATAGCGTAGGATATATACAGGTTATCCGAGAGATGGGCATTAAGAAGGGTAGCCTTGAATTAATAACCGGCTCTTCCGTATCTTATATTGAAAGCAGGGAACTTGTTCATTAACTATGAACCGTTCACTGTTCACTGTTAAACTCCAAACTGTGAACTCTGAACAGTGAACCGTGAACCACGAAAGGACAAAAGGATTTGGAAGCGACGGTAAGAGAAGACAACCTTAAATCCGGTTTTATATCCATAATTGGCAATACGAATGTAGGGAAGTCTACTCTGCTAAACTATGTTCTTGGGGAGAAGATTGCGATTGTCTCGGATAAACCCCAGACTACTAGAAACAGGATACTGGGGATTAAAAACAGCCCTAATGCCCAAATGATTTTTCTCGATACCCCCGGAATACACAAGGCAAAACCTCAACTAAACAGATATATGGTGAAGGAAGCGACCAAGACTTACAGTGATGTGGATATAATCCTGCTTTTGGTCCAGGCCAATACAGGTATTGGTGATGGAGACCGTTTTGCTATTGAGACCCTTGAAAAGATTAAAGCACCGGTTGTCCTGGTGATAAATAAGATCGATTTAATAAGAAAAGAATCCCTTTTGCCTTTGATAGATCAGTGCAGCAAGCTATACGATTTTAAAAGTATTATACCCATATCAGCTTTATCAGGGCAGGGGGTTGATCAGTTAATAAAGGAAATAGAGGGTTTACTCCCCTTCGGACCGAAGTATTTTCCTGAAGAAATGATTACGGATTTACCAGAGCGTTTTATAGTGGCAGAGATAATAAGGGAAAAGATATTCCATCTTACCTCTCAGGAGATACCGTATTCAGTGGCTGTTGTAATAAACGATTTTAAAGAGAGGGAGGGTGTAAATACTATTTTTATAAGGGCTGCAATCCATGTAGAAAAACCCTCTCAAAAGGGGATTCTAATAGGTAAAAAAGGGAGTATGTTGAAGAGAATCGGTCAGATGGCAAGAAGTGACATTGAAAAACTCTTAGATGCTAAGGTCTACCTGGAATTACAGGTAAGGGTAGAGAAAGACTGGAGCAAGGATATAAGAGCTTTGAGGAAGCTAGGTTATAGATAAAATATGAAACCGATAATCGCAATTGTTGGTAGACCCAATGTAGGAAAGTCGACCCTTTTTAACAGGATTGCAAGGAGAAAAAAAGCTATTGTAGGGGATGAACCGGGCATAACCAGGGACAGAAACTATGCTGAAGCGGATTGGAATGGAGGGGATTTTTTATTAATTGATACCGGTGGCTTTGATCCGGGGGTCAATGACGAGGTGGCCTTACATATCCATCAGCAAGTTCAGTTGGCGATAGAAGAAGCGGATTTGATTATCTTCTTAGTTGACGGTAAAGATGGGCTTACACCTACAGATATAGAGATAGCAAAAAGGTTGAGAGAAGTAAATAAACCTGTAATCCATGTTATAAATAAGATTGATGGTGAAAGAGAAGAGGAGAAGATATATGACTTTTACCGGATTGGTGTAGAAAACCTATATTCAATATCAGCACAACATGGAAGAGGAGTTGGTGATCTGTTGGATGATGCACTCAATCTTCTTCCTCGATCCTCCGAGGTAAGATACAATGAGAGTTTAGTAAAGATAGCCGTACTGGGAAGGCCAAACGTAGGAAAATCATCCCTGGTTAACAGGATTCTTGGGAATGAAAGGACGATCATCAGCGAAAAACCAGGCACCACTAGAGATGCCATAGATACACCTCTTAAAATAGGGGAAAAAGAGTACCTCCTGATCGACACAGCAGGGATTAGAAGAAAAGGGAGAATCAGTCGCCAACTGGAAAAATACTGCGTAGTTGAGGCATTGAAAAGCATAGACAGATGCGACGTTGCACTTATCCTGATAGATGCCAAAGAAGGGATCGCCGAACAGGATGCCAAAATAGCCGGTCTGGCACATGATAAAGGAAGGGCATCTGTATTGGTGGTAAACAAATGGGATTTGATTGAAAAGGACTCTTATACTATTTATAAGTATACGGAAGATATAAGATATAATCTAAAATTCATTAGATATGCCCCTATCATTTTTGTTTCAGCTCTGACCGGGCAGAGGGCACTGAAGATTATAGACTTAGTTGACAGAGTAGCAGAACAGTATCAGAGGAGAGTGCCAACCTCTGAGTTAAACAGGGTTTTCGAAGAGGTTATACGCTCTAATCCACCGCCGATGTACCGAAACAAAGAACTAAAACTCTATTATATAACTCAGGTTTCAATAAAGCCCCCTACATTCGTTATCTTTGTCAACTATCCTGAAGGAATTCACTTTTCCTATGAGAGATATATAGTGAATAAGATACGTGAAAATTTTGAATTCGATGGAACACCTGTAAGGGTTTTTTTTAGGAAAAGAGGCTAAACATGTCGGTGAACGAAAAACAGTAAACCGCGAACTTTTATGAGAGGGGTAAGAAGCTCCATGGAACGAGGCAGAATAATCATTGCTGTAGGAGCGGTTATCGAGGATGGAAAAGGGAATATCCTCCTTGTAAAACACGTTCCAGAGAGAGGTGGGTTCTGGCAGGGGAAATGGATCTGCCCTGGCGGAAAACTCAATCTTGGTGAAAAGATAGAAGATGGGATTAAGAGAGAGGTGAGAGAGGAGACCCATCTGGATATCAATTTAAAAACCCCTATAAAACCCTTTGAAAGGATAGTAAGGTCGGGAGATCAGATAGAACTCCATGTAGTCTATATTGATTATCTGGCAGAGGTAATAAGAGGGGAACTGAAACCGGATGACGATGTGGGAGAGGCTGTATGGATAAGTAAGAATGCTATTTCAACAGTCTGGGATGAATTGCATGAAGATACAAGGAAGCTTTTAACCCTGGCTGGGATAAAGGTTTAAAACCCCCTATGCAGCCCGGCCCTTGTGGCAATCTCTATTGCCTCCTGATATTCCTGTACAGTAATTTTCCTGTTTAACTCAGGGAACTCATCTGCTCTATACATAGGGCGATATTGTGCCATGATATTAACATAGGAGTCTTTTGATATATGCGTAGCGATAAACTCCATTAGAGCCTCAGTGCCTGCCATGCCGTCAGGCATAACCAGATGTCTGATTAACAATCCTCTCTCAGCAATTCCATCCTGATTTGTCTTTAAATCACCTACCTGACGATACATCTCTAAGAGCACCTTTTTTATTACATCAGGATAATCTGGGGACTTGGAGTATTTCTTTGCAACCCTTCCATCAGCATATTTAACGTCAGGCATGTAGATATCTATAATACCTTCAAGAAGCCTGATTACCTCTAGAGATTCGTATCCTCCACAGTTGAATACTAAGGGGATATTCAGTCCTGAATCTATTGCTTCCGGCAGAGAAGCCACAATCTGAGGGACATAATGGGTTGGGGTAACGAAATTGATATTGTGACACCCCATCTTTTGCAGCCTCAACATATCGTTTGCCATCTCTGATGAGGTGGTTATATGACCTTTTCCGAGATGACTTATATCGTAGTTCTGGCAGAATACACACCTTAAATTGCAGTGGGTCAGAAAGACAGTTCCTGACCCATGAAATCCAACCAGAGGCGGCTCTTCACCAAAATGGGGAGAAACGCTGGAGACCATCAACTCAGCCACACCTTTACAGACCCCTACCTCATCCTCCAGGCGATTTGCACCGCATCCGCGAGGACACAGTTTACACTCTTTCAGTATATCATTGAGAGCCTTAATCCTTCTATCCAACTCGCCAGTTTTATATAGCTCAATATATCCAGGGACATATGGCATCAAAACGTTTTTCCTTTTTGAGATTGAATCGAGATTTTATGAATCAACTTATAATCAATTGTTTTTTCAGTCAAGTCCAATCCCGTATCCCTTTACAAATACCTTGAAATTGTAAGAATGTTGGGCTAGTATTAAAATTCATCTCCCAAAGAGTTGGTCGATGAAAAGGATTCAAGGGGTCAAGGATTCAAGGATTCGAGCGAAAAAAGATTTATTCCTACACTTGACCCCCTGGAATCCTTGACCACTTTCTCCCAATTAATTGGGAGAAGAACCAGTATTAAAAACAGTTTTATTTTATTTGCCCAGTCTCAAAGAGGTTTAAAACATGCCAATCTATCTGGATAATGCTGCTACCTCCTTTCCTAAACCAGAGGTTGTCTACCAGACAGTTAATCACGTTTTTCGAAATATAGGTGCCAATCCAGGCAGGTCAGGGCATAGATGGGGGGTAGAGGCAAACCGCCTGATAACAGATGTCAGAAAAGCCATAGCCGGATTTTTTAATATATTAAATACTTCCAGTATTGTTTTTACACACAACGGAACTGAGGCAATTAACTTGGGGATTAAAGGATTACTCAATCCGGGCGATCATGTAATTACTACCTCCATGGAACACAATTCTGTGCTCCGGCCATTAAAGGCATTGGCAAAGAAGGGGATAGAGACAACATTGGTCAGGTGTTCGAGAGAGGGGTATTTGGACCCACATGAAGTTCAGAAAGCAATTAAGGTCAATACCAGATTGATAGTTACAACCCATGCTTCCAATGTGACAGGGACCCTCCTGCCGATAAAGGATATAAGCTGTATTGCTAAAGATAACGGTATTTTATTCATGCTGGATGCCTCTCAAACGGCTGGAACAATTATGATAGATGTGCAAAAACCAGGGATAGATATGCTGGCATGTCCAGGGCATAAGGCATTACTTGGTCCCCAGGGAACCGGATTTCTCTATATAAGGGATGGCATTAAATTAACACCTCTATTGGAAGGAGGAACGGGGTGGAGTTCTGAGCTTGAAACTCAACCAGAGAATCTGCCTGAAAAGTTCGAGAGTGGCACTTTAAATACCCCTGGCATAATCGGTCTGGGAGCTGGAATTAGTTTCATCCAAACAGAGGGAATTGAAAAGATAAGGAAGCACGAAATATCTTTGTCCACTGAGCTGACCAACAGATTAAATGAGTTTGAAGAAATTGAATTGTACGGACATGAAAGCCAGGAAAAGAAGACAGGTGTGGTATCCTTTAATATCAAAGGCTTGAACCCCATAAATGTGGGTTTTATCCTGGATAATGTCTATAATATATTAGTGAGGGCAGGGTTGCACTGTGCCCCTGAGGCACACAAGACTATAGGGACATTTCCAGAGGGCTGTGTCAGGATAAGTGTTGGTTGCTTTAATACTATAGGGGAAATTGACCTTCTCTGTGAAGCGATTAAGGGAATAATTAGAGAAGTATAGTTTCAATATAAGGCTTTACTATTCAGGTTGTTTAGACTGAAGGCTGTTAGGCTACAGTCTACAGGCTATCTGTTCAGGTCGCACATGATTTCCTCCTACAGGCTAACTGCCTACAGCCTATCCACCTGAGCAGTTACGATAAGGCTTTTATTATGTTAATCTTAGGCATAGAGTCTTCCTGCGATGAAACTGCTGCGGCTGTAGTGGTGGATGGCAAGAAAATATTGTCAAACATAATCTATTCTCAAATCGATGTGCACAGCAAGTTCGGAGGGGTTGTCCCTGAGCTTGCTTCAAGGAGACACGTTGAAGCGATTATCCCTGTAATAGAGGAGGCACTGACTGTGGCCAACCTATCTCTGGATGAGATTCAGGGAATTGCTGTAACTCAGGGGCCTGGGTTAGTCGGTTCTCTTCTTGTGGGGTTATCAGTGGCAAAATCAATAGCCTATGTAAAAAATATACCTATGGTGGGGGTACATCACATTAAAGGTCATATCTCTGCTATCTTTTTGGAAGAGGACAATCTGTGTTTCCCCTTTATATCATTAGTGGTTTCTGGTGGGCACACGAGTCTATACCTGGTCCATGGTTTGGATGACTGTCAGTTGCTGGGGCAGACCAGAGATGATGCTGCCGGAGAAGCCTTTGATAAGGTTGCCAAGCTTTTAAAGCTAGGGTATCCAGGAGGGGTTGTAATTGATCAACTGGCTAAAGAGGGAAATCCTAAGGCAGTTGACTTCCCAAGGGCTTTCATGTCGCATAACTCTCTTGACTTCAGTTTTAGTGGGATAAAAACAGCGGTTTTAAATTACGTAAGAACTCGTTCCAAGGAAGCAATATCCGGTCAGATCAATGATATTGCTGCCAGTTTTCAAGAAGCAATAGTTGATGTCCTGGTTATTAAGACTCTTACAGCGGCATTGAGTAGTGGTGTCGATACAATTGTCCTTGCCGGTGGAGTCGCATCCAATACCAGGCTTCGTACCAGATTAAAGGATATGGCTGAAGAAAAAGGTTTAAGGGTATTTATACCTTCTCCTATTCTCTGTACCGACAATGCGGCAATGATTGCAGGGATTGGCGATTACTATTTAAGAAAAGGGGGCATTTCATCTCTGGATATAAACGCTGTTTCCAAGTGGCCAAAATAATATGGTTTCTTCATTAACCCAGTTAAAAAATTATAAAATCCACCCTAAGAAGAGATTGGGCCAGAATTTTCTCGTAGATGATAAGGTACTGGAGGAGATTATAGCCCTATATGATTTAAAAAAGGATGAGGTAGTTGTTGAAATAGGTGCAGGTCTAGGGGCGTTGACTACGCGATTGGCTCCGAGGGTTCGGAAAGTACTAGCAATCGAGATAGATAAGGCATTGGTGGGACTTCTAAAGGATGAGATTGTTAAGGACAAAAATGTAGAGGTGATTACCCAAGACGTTTTACTCTTCGACTTCCCTGAAGTTGCAAAATTGCACGGGGGCAAATTAAAGGTTTTGGGCAATATACCCTATAGTATCTCTGCCCCTTTGCTTTTTAAGTTATTAGAATATAAGAACTCTTTGTCTATGGCAATTTTAATGTTTCAAAATGAGGTTGCAGATAGGATAGTTGCTAATCCAGGGACAAAGGATTATGGGGTGCTGTCGGTCTTCTCTCAAATAAGCGCTGCAGTTTCAAAGGAGCTATTAATTTCTAGATGCTCTTTTTATCCTCAGCCCAAAGTGGATTCTGCTGTGGTAAGGTTTGTTTTCTCTGAATCCCTTATTATGGGAATTAAGGATGAACAGATTTTCAAAAGCGTGGTAAGGGCGTCTTTTGCCCAAAGGAGGAAGACCCTGAAAAACACTCTAAAGAATACTCTAAATCTTGGGATGCTTTTTAGCGACGTGCTAAATGCAGTAAAGGCATGCGGGATTGACCCGGGGCGGAGGGGAGAGACCCTCAGTTTGGAGGAGTTTAAGGATTTGGCTAACTGTCTTACAGAGTCACAAAACCATTAGTCCGCATATTTGATCCCTCTTATAGCTGCCAAAATTTCTTTTCCAGAAGCCTTCTCTATTTGATATTTGACAAAACTCAATTGTTTTTCTATACTTAAGCAGTTCTTATGTTCTGCTTCCCATTTGCTTGTTTTTTAGTAACTATTCAGGCACAAAGTTGTCTGCCCTATTTGCTGTTTAACTTCCCTATTAAACTGCTAAGCAACTCGTTGGGCTTTGATATTATCCAAAAACATTGATAATGGAGGTTGAAAAATGTCCAGCTCACAGAAAATCGACACCTTGAAAGACATATTGGTCAAGACATACCATCCGTCGGCCATTTATCTCTACGGCTCCCATGCCTGGGGAACGGCCAATGAGGAGAGTGACCTGGATGTGTTGGTTGTTGTCGATCAGTCGAAAGAAAAGCAGTACAGACGTTCCGTCAGGGGTGTCAGGGCCTTGCGCGGTTTAAAAATCAACGAAGACATTATCGTCCACACAAAACAGGAATTTGAAGAGCTTTCCCAAGATGTCTCCACGCTCTGCCATAAAATCAAGAAGGAGGGCACCATCCTATATGAAGCCTTATGAATCCTGGCTGATCAAAGCCTATCATGATCTGATTTCAGCAAAAAAACTCGTCCAGGATGAAGAACCCGTCTTGGACACGGCCATTTATCACACTCAACAGTGCGCCGAAAAGGCATTGAAGGCATACCTGTCCTATAAACAGCAACCTCCGCAGAAGTTCCATAATCTTCGGTTACTCGTTGAGCTTTGCCAGGCAATTGACGAAACTTTCGCGGAAATCCTTGACGACGCGGAAGAATTAAGCCCTTTTGCCACGGCCTACCGTTATCCGGATATGATCATGGAACCTGACGCCCAGGAAGTGGAGATTGCCGCAAAGCAGGCAGAAAAAATCTTCGATTTTGTTCGTCAAAAAATGCCCCTGTCCGATGAAGCGAACGCGAAGATAACCGGGGCAAAATCATCTGACGTATGAAACGAAAAAGCGGTGGTCATATGCTGAGGTAAAAAAATGGCTTGCAGAAAGAATAGGTGATACAGAATTACCTGGAAGGCTCAACCAAAATAGGTTGGCTACAATTTAGCCTCGTTTTTTTTCTTTGTGCCTGTGTGCCTACTTGAGTTAGTACTACTCCGACAGATAAATCACTCTGCTTTTGCACAACTGCTTAATATACACCAGATTGGCGAATTTCATATGGGCATGTCTATAAAATTTGGAGTTGCCTTATTTCGTAAATATTCTTCAAATTTTGCCTGTAATGCGGAAGGGATAGCCAGCATGAAGAATTCTCCTATTTCTATATAATCTTAAAAATGACATGCTATACAGAATGTATAAAATAAATTGTTGCAAAAAATCTGGCAAGAGATTATTTGTTATTATAATGAGTTAAGTGGGATATGAGGGGGCCATGGGCTGGATAGATAACATAAATTGTTATTGCTAGAGCCATGAAGGAACCCATTGAGTTGTGGATTTGAACAGTAACTTGTAATCTTTCTGTGTATCACTACGGATGTGGGGATATACAGAACTATAGAATAACTTGTTGTCGAGGACGCTTCGCGTCCTCGACAATCGCTGCGGATTTCATCCGCTTGTGTTCGGCGCGAAGCACCTCACAACAAGCGAATGCAGCAGTCAATCCAGTCGGCAAACAAGTTTGCCTCCTGTCTTGCTGCTGATCCGCAGCGATTATATTTGCAAACCAACCATCAAGTCAGCCCCATAAAATCCAAATGGAGAAGTAATGACACAACCAGACATCATCCAAACGATACTCAAAGACAGCAATTATCATCTTTCCTTGTTCACGAAAGATGAAATTGAAGCCTTGCGTGGAAAAATCTTTACAAAAACCACCAGAGGAAAGGAAACACCATTTATAAAATGTATCGTTCGGGATAAGGATATTCAGCTAAAGCCTGAAGAAATCGTCCGCCAGCTTTATGTGGCAAGGCTTATCAATCGCTACGGCTATCCTAAAAAACGGCTGGCATTTGAATATTCCGTCAATTTCGGAAGGGAAAAGAAAAGCGCCGATATTGTCATCTTCGACAAAGACCGATCTGATACCGCCTACATTATCGTTGAACTTAAAAAGCCCAAGCTCAAAGACGGTAAAACCCAGCTTCGTTCTTACTGCAACGCCACGGGGGCGCCGGTTGGCGTATGGACGAACGGTGACCAAATATCCCATTACCACCGCAAAGACCCCAACTACTTTGAAGACATCACCGATATTCCCAAGGCAAAACAGAGCCTCAAGGACATACTCAGCGAACTCTTTACCCTGAAGGACCTCATTATCAAGGATAAAATTGCCAATGAGCGAAAATCCTTAAAAGACATCATCCTGGAAATGGAAGATGAAGTTCTGGCAAATGCGGGGGTCGATGTATTTGAGGAAGTCTTTAAGCTGATATTTACCAAACTCTATGATGAATTCCTAAGCCAGCAAGACAAAGGGATTATCAACTACTTTTTGCGACAGGTAACGAAAACCGCCGTACATGAACCGGCAGCCGAATACAACAATGCCCCCAGCTATCTTGATGGGCAGGATTATGACGCACTCAAGGCAGCGGTTAATGGTATTTCGGATGATGGTTTTAGAGTGATGGAGTTCAGGAACACAGGACAGACCGACACCGAACTGAAAAACAAGATAATAGACTTGTTCAACCGGGCAAAAAACCAGTGGCCGGGGGTTTTTCCCGAAGGCGCTACTTTTGAACTTTCAGACAGTCATTTGTCCGTTTGCGTATCCAGCTTGCAGGATGTAAAGCTGTTTAACTCTAATCTGCTGGTTGTGGATGAAGCCTTTGAATATCTGGTCAGTAAATCAGCCAAAGGAGAAAAAGGGCAATACTTTACTCCTCGTCATGTGATCGATATGTGCGTGCAAATGCTCAACCCCAAACGGGGCGAGTACATGATCGATACCGCCTCCGGCAGTTGCGGCTTTCCGGTGCATACCATTTTCAAACTCACCGGACACCTTTTTACCAATGAAGAAATCCCAGAAGAAGACAAACAGCATGTATTGAAAGTCTTTGGCATCGACTTTGACGAAAAATCGGTCAGGGTCGCCAGAACCCTGAACCTGATTGCCGGAGACGGTGAAACCAATGTATTGCATCTGAATACACTGGATTTTGACCGCTGGAGCGATAAAACCGAAAAAGACAAAAAATGGATTAACACCTACGGCAAGGGTTTTGAACGGCTGGAAAAGCTGAGAGCCGAGAAAGGCGAAAACAAACAATTCAACTTCGATATTCTGATGGCAAATCCGCCCTTTGCCGGAGACATCAAGGAAAGCCGTATCCTGCATCAATACGAACTTGGCTTTAAGGCAAATGGCAAGGCGCAAGCCAAAGTTGGACGGGACATTCTGTTTATCGAAAGAAATCTGAATTTTCTCAAACCCGGTGGACGCATGGCCATTGTACTACCCCAAGGTAGATTCAACAACACATCCGATAAACATATCCGTGAATTTATCGCCCAACATGGGCGCATTCTTGCTGTGGTCGGTTTACACGGCAATACTTTCAAACCCCATACAGGAACCAAAACCAGCGTCCTGTTTGTGCAGAAATGGCATGATGAGCTTTGTCCAAAGGTAGACGATTATCCTATCTTTTTTGCCGTCTCCGAGAAAGGCGGTAAGGATAATTCCGGTGATTATATCTATGTGAAAAACGGCAATGGTCAATACAGGCTGGATAAAAACGGGCATTTGATTCTTGACCATGATTTGCATGGACATGATGGAGAGCTGCAAGATGGGATAGCGGAAGCTTTTATTGAATGGGCAAAGAGTGAAGAGCTGTCGTTCTGGGTGGAGGATTAAGGGTGCAAGTTTCTACTGTAAATTTTCAAAATCTAAATCACGAATTTAGGATTGATGCTGAATATTATCGGGAAGAAATACTCAATTGTCTAAATGTTTTGGAGAAACATAACAAAGATAGTTTGGATAACTTGGTTGATTTTATTATAGGCCCTTTTGGCTCAACTGTAACGATAGACCAATATGTAGATAAGTCTGAATATAAATATATCCGAAACAAGGATATAAACGACTTCCTCATTAAAGATGATGAGCCAGCATTAATACCAAAAGCCGTATATGATAATTTACCAAAATATCATATCAGAGAAAAAGATCTATTAATTACAGTTGTTGGTACTCTTGGTAAAGTTGCCATTGCAACGAATAATGATACCAAGTCAATATTTAGTTGTAAGAGCACAATAATAAGAGCTAAGAGCATAAATTCATTTTATCTTTTAGTGTATCTTAATTCTAATACTGGCAAATTATTTTCGCTTAGAGGAAAGCGAGGAGCGATACAAGAGGGGTTGAATTTACCTGACCTGAAAGAAATTCAAGTTTTCATTCCTTCGAACAAGTTTCAAACTCTTATTGAGACGACTGTAAAAAAATCATTCGCGGGAGCAGATAAGTCAAAAAAACTTTATAGCAAAGCCCAAGCCCTCCTCCTTTCCGAACTCGGCTTAACTGACTGGCAACCCAAACACCAGCTAAGCTTTATCAAAAACTATTCTGACACCCAACAAGCCGAACGTATCGACGCAGAATACTACCAGCCGAAATACGAGGAAATTGTCAAAGCCATTAAAAACTATGCAAGTGGTTGGGATACGCTGGGGAATTTGGTTATTGTGAAAAAATGCGTAGAGGTTGGGAGCGGAGAATATCTTGATGAAGGCATCCCGTTTGTTCGTGTGAGCAATCTAAGTCCTTTTGAAATCACCGAAGAAAAATACATTTCTGAAAAGCTGTATGCTGAAATCAAGCGACACCAACCCAAAAAGGATGAAATACTTTTCAGTAAAGACGCAACCCCAGGCATTGCCCATTACTTAAACGTAAACGAGTTCCCTCCAAAAATGATTCCATCAGGCGGCATACTCCGCCTGAAAAGCAAGACCTCAAAAGTCAATAATGAGTATTTGACACTGGTACTTAATTCTATACTGACACAAGAACAAATTAACCGTGATGTCGGCGGATCGGTTATTCTTCATTGGCGACCCGATCAAGTAAAAGAAACAGTAATTCCCATTCTGCCGGAAGAAAAACAAACCCAAATCCAGCAAAAAGTCATTGAGTCCTTTAACTTACGCAAGCAATCAAAACACCTGCTGGAATGCGCCAAACGAGCGGTGGAAGTGGCAATCGAACAAGACGAACAAACAGCAATCAACTGGTTGGAAAATGAAACCAATGAAATGCAAATATAACAAATAACCCTAAACGGATACATGAAGAGTTTTTACGAGGGGTGATTTATCGGAGTGCAGATGAAGGAAGAATCTTATAAAAATAATAAATTGTCTGTAGTTGCTGTGGATTTGTTCTGTGGAGCTGGCGGAATGACACACGGCTTTATAAAAGCTGGGATAACTGTAATTGCAGGTATCGATACCGATGAAACATGTAAATACACGTATGAAAAAAATAATAATACAAAATTCATCGATAAAGATATTAGATCGATTACCGGAACCGAATTGGCAAGACTATATCCAGAAAATGGGATCAGAATACTTGCAGGTTGCGCACCATGTCAACCATTCTCGACCCATACGCAAAAAAATAGCAAAAGAAATGAAGACGAGAAATGGGGATTGTTGCATTCATTCTCAAGATTAATAAAAGAGATAGAACCCGATATTGTCTCTATGGAAAATGTACCTCAAATTGAAAAGCAAGAGATATTCTCGGATTTTATTAGAAATCTAAAAGAACTCGATTATCATATATCTTGGCAAGTTGTGTATTGTCCCGACTATGGAATACCACAGACAAGAACACGTTTGGTTCTGTTAGCTTCAAAACTTGGAAATATCCAACTAATATCCAAAACTCATACACCCTCTCGATATCGCACCGTTGAAAAAACCATTGGAAATCTTGAACCTATAAAGGATGGAGAAACTTCTATCAAAGATCCATTACATAAGGCATGTAAGCATACAGCAATCAATAAAAAACGAATTCATCAGTCGAAACCGGGAGGAACTTGGCGAGATTGGGACAAAGAACTACTTAACCCGTGTCATCGAAAACCTTCGGGTAAAAGTTATGTTTCTGTCTATTCTCGAATGGAATGGGACAAGCCTGCCCCCACGATTACGACACAATTCTACAATTTTGGGACAGGTCGTTTTGGACATCCAGAGCAGCATAGAGCATTATCTTTAAGAGAAGGGGCGCTTTTGCAGACATTTCCTAAATATTATAAATTCATCAATCCAAAACTACCCTTTTCCATTAAGTGCCTTGGAAAGCATATCGGCAATGCAGTTCCAGTTAGATTAGGTAAAATCATTGGTAAAAGCATAATGAAACATTTGGAGGGATATAATGGCGGATGAAAGACAATTTACCTTCGAAATTTCTTTAAGCGTTTTAAATCACTTGGGGAGGAATTTATATCGAAGCTTTATAACTGTACTTGGGGAAGCGGTTTCTAATTCTTGGGATGCCGATGCTGACAATGTGTGGATTTATATCGATAGGGACAAAAACTATCTTGTAATTAAAGACGACGGAATGGGCATGATCGCAGATGACTTTCAGAATAAATTTCTAAAAATTGGATACACGAAGAGAAAATATGGAGAGACTAAATCTGCAAAGGGAAGACCTTACATTGGTAGGAAAGGGATAGGCAAATTAGCGTTGTTATCCTGTGCAGATAAGATTACCGTCATATCAAAAACCGAAGATGGTGATTATGACGGTGGTTCAATAGATAATTCGGGATTAGATATAGCTATAACGGAAGATTTAACACCCCAAGAATATCCTTTGGGTGGATGGGATCCAGAGATTTTTAAACCTTATACAGAAGACCACGAAAAAGGAACTATCGTTTATTTCGATAATATAAAAGACGGGATAAGGAACACATTGGATTATCTGAAAAAATCGATTGCTCTATATTTCAGGTTTTCCCTTTTAGACGATTCTTTTAATATATTTATTGGGGAAGATGTGGGGAAAGAAGAGAAAATTACTCTCGATTGCTTGGATGACCTGGCATCAAAAACACAATTCATATGGCTAATAAACGATATTCAGGACCCATACATCCAAAGACTTAAAGAAAAATTCCCGCCACTCGAAGAAGGTAAATTTGCAGTTGAAGACAATTTTACGGGATTTATTGCGACTGTCAAAAAACCGAGAAACCTTTCAATTATTTCTTCAGATGAAAGGGTAGGTATCGACCTTTTTGTTAATGGTAGATTAAGAGAGAGAAATATCTTAAAACAAATACCCACTTCGAGAGTCGTAGAAAACTATTTATACGGACAAATCCATTTTAACGAGTTAGACGATAGTAAAGATAGGTTTGCTACATCTCGCGAAGGAATCGTAGCAAATGATCCTAAGTTCGAGAGTTTATTAAAAAAACTCCAGAATCCGATTATAAACAAAGTCATTGAAGATTGGGACAAGTGGAGAGTAAAACATCGGATGGACGGTGATTCGGAGAACATGCGAATAAAGAAAAGAGATAGAATATCCAAAAGACTTTTTGATGTTGTATCAGAAGAATATACTACCCCGCCAAGTGAAGATGTACCGCCCAGTGGTGATGGTATCATTCCTCCAGATGACACTGACTACAGAGAACGAGTAGAAAATTGGGTGAATGAATTAGGTGAAGATGCGCAATTTAATTTCGGTTCTTATGCCGAATGTTTTATTTCTGAAAACCTAATCAGAAAATATATTCAAGAAAATAGTATTGCTTTATCACCAGAGGCAGAAACGGAAAGAAAAAAATGGCAAGGTGTAGAAACAGATAGCAAAAATAAAGGAAATATAAGTATAGACATTAGAAGAGTTGGTGGAGATTTAAGCTATTTATCAATGAATCACCTCGCATATCTGGTTGATAAAAAAGATCCTATAAAAGAAGCGTGTCTTGCAAGAGACGCAAATGAGTATAAACCAATTAGAGACGCAATAGCACATACAGCTCTCTTAACTGATGTAGCAAAAAGCAAACTAACATCAGTCTATGAAAATATAAAAGGGAGAATTAAAACACTGCTTTCTGGCAGTTAATAACTAAACTCGCTCAGCTAATTGAGCGAATCGAATTAGAAGAATATGACTGATACGGTTCCCAAAGAGAAGCGATCCGAGATAATGAAGGCTAATAAACCTAAGGGTAACAAATCAACTGAATTGAAGCTTATTCAGCTTTTCAAGAAGTTAGGCATGAAGGGCTGGAGAAGGAACTGTAATATAGCAGGTTCAATTCCAGATTTTGTTTTCCCCAAGAAACGAATTGCTGTTTTTGCAGATGGTTGTTTTTGGCATGGACATAATTGTAGAAATCTAACACCAAAACAGAACTCAGAATACTGGCAAAAGAAAATTGAAAATTAAGGTGGACCCATTTGTCAAGACAATTTTTTCGAAAAATTAAGTTACACCCTGGGGCGGTTTTTTGTTTTTTCCACCTGCGCTCATACCCCATCGAAAGCCATGAACTGAATCAAC
>JBAZOX010000012.1:0-19121 GCA_041648535.1 Desulfobacteria bacterium
TCTTTATATATCTCACCCCGTATTTTTTCTTTGCTGTCTCATAGTAGGACTCGAAACCCTTTCCAAATGCCCGTATATCGTTATAGAAAACAGTCGCTTCAAGACCTTCTACATGGTCTATTGCCATGATTGCTTCCTTTGTTGCATACATGCAGCAAACCGATGAACAGTACTCTTTGCCGCAAGAGGCATCACGAGAACCTACACATTGAATCCATGCTATCCTCTTTGGGGTTGCTTGATCCGAGGGGCGTAAAACATGACCATGGTAAGGGCCTGAAGCCGACAGTATCCTTTCAAACTCCAGACTTGTAACTACATTCTTCATCCTGCCATAACCATATTCTCCTTTTATATCTGCATGGAACTCTTCATATCCCGGGGTTAATATTATAGAGCCTACACCTATATCAACAAGCTCCTCATTCATCTGGTGGTTTATGGCCTTTGCAGTACATGCCTCAACACAACGCAAACACTCACTGCAGATAGCACAATTCAAGCATCTATTTGCTTCTTCAATGACCTGGGACTCAGAAAACCCCAACTGAACCTCATTAAAACTGCCTATCCTCTCTTTCACAAGGAGTCTTGGCATTCTCTGGCGGGCTGATCTCTCGATTCCGTGGGTATCTACCTCTATCTCCTCCTGCACATCGCCCCTGCCTTCGTGCAGATCCTCTCCCTTTAAATACCTGTCAATAGAAACAGCGGCTTCCTTACCGGCAGCTATAGCTTCTATAACAGTGGCTGGGCCTGAAGCAGCATCTCCCCCTGCAAAGATCCATGGTATATTTGTTGCAAAAGTAACTGGATCTACCTCAATGGTATCCCCTTTGGCCAGCTTTAGTCCAATCTCCGGCGCCATAAATGTCGTATCTAGAGACTGACCTATAGCCGGGATCACAGCATCTACCTCTATAACAAATCCTGAATCTTCAATAGGGATAGGTCTCTTTCTCCCACTCTCATCCGGCTCTCCCAATTTCATTCTTATACATTCGAGTCCGACAACCCTGCCATCCTTGCCCAAAATCCTGACAGGGGCTACCAGACAATGAATTTTGATACCCTCCTCTTCTGCTTCCTCTATCTCCTCCTCATTGGCAGGCATCTCTTCTATAGACCTTCTATATACTATAAACGCCTCCTTAGCCCCCAATCTTAAGGCTGTTCTAACAGAATCGATGGCAACATTACCTCCCCCTATTACAGCCACTCTTTCCCCAAGGGGAACCTTCTTCCCAAGACTTATATCTCTTAAAAAGTGGACACCGTGCACAACCCCTTGAAAGTCTTCTCCTTCTATACCCAATTTTCTGCTGATATGAGATCCAACCGCTAAGAATATGGCGCTGTATCCCTCTTTTTTCAAGTCCTGGATTGTCAGGTCCATCCCTATTTTGGTATTTGTTCTTATTTCAACCCCAAGCCCTTTTATATAATCTATCTCTGCATTGAGTATATCCTTTGGCAGACGGTACTCCGGGATTCCCACAGCGAGCATCCCGCCTGCCACAGGAAGTGACTCAAAGATCGTCACATTATAGCCTTTCAATGCCAAATAATAGGCCGAAGTTAACCCTGCGGGTCCTGAACCTATAATGGCTATCCTCTCTTCCCTTTTTTCTTCTATCTCTGGCAGTTTCTTCTCTTTTGATGTAAGCTCTATGTCTGCAACAAACCGCTTCAGAAAATCAATGGCTACCGGTTCATCCACTTTACCTCTTGTACACCTTGCCTCACAGGGATGATGACATACTCTTCCGCAGATTGCAGGAAGGGGATTATCCTTTTTGATAAGCGCCAGCGCATCTTCATACCTGCCCTTTGCGATAAGGGCTATATATCCCTGAACATGGATATGAGCCGGACATGTAGCCTTGCATGGAGAGGTGCCTTTTTTATCTATAGCGTATGCACTGGGTATAGCCTGGGGGAAGTTTTTATAAATGGCCTTTCGGTCTGTCAGTCCCTCTTCAAATTCGGCAAAGACATCTACCGGGCAAACCTCTATACAATCACCGCAAGCATTACACTTCTCAACATCTATAAACCTGGGGCGTTTTAATACTGTTACCTTAAAGTTCCCCAGCTCCCCCTGGACGTCCTCTACCTTAGCATTTGTTATTATGTCGATATTGAGATGCTTATCGCATTCAATAAGCTTGGGAGAGATTGTACACATAGAACAGTCATTGGTGGGAAATGTCTTATCCAGTTGGGCCATTCTTCCACCAATAGACGTTGATTCATCCACCAGATATACCTTAAAACCGGAATTTGCCAGGTCCAGAGATGCCTGCATTCCGGCAATGCCGGCACCGACGACCATCACTGAACCTATCTTTCGTTGATTACTATCCGACATCTAAACCACCTTTTTATTCGTGAATCGTGAATCGTAAATCGTAAACCGTGAACCGTTATTCGTGAATCGTTTTTATTATTTACGACTCACGACTCACGATTCACGACTTACATAAGCCCCACTGACCTTAAAAGCCCCATTGGATCAACCAAGTGCCTTCGGAGCCACTTTTCAACATCACTATGCCCCATAGACAACCCTATTAATTCAGTTATATAGAACACAGGCAGATAATACCCTTTCCCATATTCATCAGATATCTCCTTCTGCCTTGTGTCCAGGTTGGCATGGCACAGAGGGCATGCCACCGCAATGCAATCAGCTCCAGCTTCAACGGCCATATCAAAAAGGTTATTGCCCAATCTCTTTAAGATGTCAATCCTGGTCAATGCCAAATTGCCACCACAGCAATCTGTCTTAAATGACCATGGCCTACTCTCTGCCCCTAAAATATTTATCAATTTATCCATGCTCCTGGGGTCTTCATAATCAGTTACATCCGTAATCTTTGGAGGACGTGCATACAAACACCCATAGTAAGATACAATCTTCATACCTGTTAAAGGCTTTTTAACAAACCTTCCCATAAGGGCCAGGTTTCCATCCTCGCTTAAAAAGTCCAGAATATGTTTAATCTTTATCTTACCCTTATAGGATGTCTTTACATCCGTTTTTATTTCACCGATCGCCGCCTTTTCTGCGCTTTTTAACCTGTTAAAACACGCCATGCAGGGGATAAGCAAATCATTATTCTCTTTCTCTGCAATTTCCAGATTCCTCATAGGCAATGCCGTTGACAGAAAATCATCGGTTATATGCGCCGAGCTTGCCCCACAGCAATTCCAATCCTCTACCTCCCTCAGTTCAATGCCCAACACATCAAATACCGCCCTAAGGGATTCATCGTAATCCCTGGCACTGCCCTCTAGTGAGCAACCCGGGTAATAGGAAACCCTCATGATCTCTTTCTCCTCCCCGCTTCATCAAAGATACCTCTAATCTCTTTTCTCCCTCTAACCCCGGAAGGCAGGATTTTTAACTTTCCTCTTTTGAACATCTCCCACCCCAGCCTTGAATCCTTCATAAAGTCCCCGGTCTTTAATTTATATTCTCCTATCATACCCAATTCATGAATTCTTCCCCTCTTCTTAATCGATGAAAGAAAGGCTGAGTGGAATATAGGAACATCTTTTTGTGCCGTATCAAACCCTGAATCAGTGGCCATCTGTCTTAAGGCATCCATCAATTTAGCAATATCTATATTATTTGGGCATCTGGTAGTACACGTTTCGCATGAAGCACATGCCCACATGGTAGAACTCTTTAATACCTCATCCTTTAACCCTAAACGAATCATATGTATTATCTTATGGGGCATAATTTCCATAGCAAAGTTTACCGGGCAGCCATTGGAACATTTCTTACATTGAAAGCAGGAAGAGATTTCAACCTCTCGTTTATCCTCTATTTCTTGAATAAAAGATGACCTGTTATTTCTTTCTAACAGCACTTTAGCTTCCATATTTATTTACCCACGTTAAAAAAGGGCGTCCCGCGGTTAATCCTGCTTCACGAGCCCCACCCTTCGATTAATTAATTTAGGCTTCTTCGATAGTAACTATTCAGGTAGGCACAAAGCACCAAAGGCACAAAGTTAGAAAAAAACAACGAAACGACCCTGCTCCGCTCTGCTTTGTGCCTATGTGCCTTTGCCACTTTGTGCCTGAGTAGTTACCTTCGATAATCCCGATTTTGGTATCAGGAAAGCTTTCTTAACAAGGAATAATGACTCTTTCAGTCGTTTAAAAACAATTAGAGTTCAAGCCACGAATCCGAATAGAGGGAATGTCCCAGAAGAACCTTGGCCGTTTTTACATAATCGAGTTCTTCTTTTGTCAATGATGCTGGATTCGGTTCATTGCCGTCACAAACATCCTCGATTATTTTCTTGATCTTCGGTCTCTCACCCTTGCAGAAGGCGGTCATTTCCTCATCAAAGGCATCAACGATTGCTGAGTACATCCCATACTTTTCTAAAATTACTATAAATGTCTGGTTCAGTATGGGTCGTAAGTGTTCAGGTGCCCCATTAGAGACATTCGATAAACCACAGGTGGATTTTAGCCCCGGTGCCAGGGCTTCTGCTATATCGGAAAACATCATCATAAAATTTATCATACTCTTTATCTGGTCTTGCTGGACGTTGACCGGTGTCATAATGGGATCCACGAAGATATCCTCCGGGGCTATGCCGGCTTCCAGCATGGCGGAAACCAGAGTTACAGCGAGCTCCGATCTTTCATTTTCATCTCGGGGCATTCCCGAAGGTCCCCAGAGCAAGCCTATAACCTGGGCATTGTATTTTGCCGCCAGGGGTATCATAGCATCCATCCTCTCAGGTCTTGCCATGATCGAGTTTATCATCGCTTTTCCTTTATGCACCTTCAGCCCTGCCTCAATGGCCTCTATATTAGATGTGTCTAAAGCCAGAGGTATATCCGGCACCACCTCCTGAACGGTCTTTACAATCCACTCCATTAATTCAGGCCCGCCTTTTCTCGCCGGTCCCAGATTAATGTCAATCCAGTTCACTCCTTTCTCCGCTTCTGCTTTCGCCAGCTCTCTTATGGGACCAGGATCTTTATCCTTCATGGCAGTGCCAATCTTCGTCACCATTACATTTAAATTCTCTCCGATTCGTAACATACTTACCCCTCTCTTTTCATATAGAGTTTCTGTTACTACTCAGGTTGTTTAGGCTGTAGACTGTAGGCTATTAGTCATTTTTTTCCTACAGCCTACAGCCTAAACTCTACAGCCTATCCACCTGAGCAGTTACTGGTTTTTTATACAGCCAGTTGCCTCAAATAGGCGGGGATATGGGCGGCATCTCTTGGTCCGATTGCTACTTCCCAATCTCCCAACTCCTCTTCCAGGTCTCCACTGATGGACGCTGCATACCCCGGAATAATTATCTTTCTTGTCTTAGCCTTATCCATGATACCGCACTTCTTAATAAATATCCCCAGTGCATCGCCCACGAATTTGCCTGCTGCCCAGGCAGTCATCACTGAAAGTCCTTCAGTGTCAATAATCAAAAGCCATGTAGGGACCTTGCTGCCTTCAATCTCTCCGGAAACAATAAAGTAAGTAAGGGCAAAATTAGACGTAATACAAATCGGCGAGTTTTCGTCCGGATTATTGATCTCGTAGATCCCCTGTGTCACTACCATGGGACGCTGGGGATCGGTGTAAATATTCAAACGTTCCAGGAGAAGTGGGAAAAGGCTCGCACCATCGAAATCTGACATCACTGCTATGCTGCCATACTTTGCAATCAGCATCGAGGCAACAAGTGTTTCCTGTTCCAGGGTCTCTGCCATTTCAAAGGGGAACGAAATTGTAGGAAATCCCAGGGACTTGTTTTTGGCAAGAAGCGCCGCCCTCCTGATGGCAATCTGATCTTCATAAACCTGTTTTATCGATCTTGCTCCTGAGTCAAGCACCAAATCTTTAAGCCCCAGGGCAGTTGCCTTATCTGACAACTCGATTAAATTGTCAATGTTAGTGCCTTTAATCGCCAGAGGGCATTTGCTTTCCTCTGCCAATTTTGCCATCTTTTCAAAATTGTCATTGGTGGCAGCATATATGAGGGGATTCGTTCCACTCTTTGCCTTGATGCCTGCAGCCATAACATCGCTATCCTCACTCATGAGAATATAGCTGAAATTGCTGGTGTCTGCCACTTGCTTTGTCAGGGTCTCGAATTTTCCAGCATCGCCATTGGTGTCTTTGACGGCTACAAGTTCTGGCCTAAGGTTCAAGCCTACCCTCTCATACTGAAAGGTATCCCATTTCCTCAGTTTCATATCAACAGTATCTGAATCCATATCAGTAGTCAATAGAGCGGCCAGTCCAGTTGGATTAAAAAAGGTCTTCTCGTGGCGGTAAAGAACTGTCTCTCCTCCCACCTTTACCGGTCTGTCTCCATATCCAACCGTAAGCTGCCTTATGGGAGGAGCGGAGGCTTCCGTAAGTTTCTCCTTTGCCTCTTCAGAGACATAGGGACAGGCGGAAAGCTCAGCCTTCCCCGCGGCTAGATTCATCGCAAAGGCAAGGCAGGTAGGAACGCCACATTCCTTGCAATTTGTTTTGGGAAGTAATTTAAAAATCTCTATACCTGTAAGAGCCATAACGATCTTTCCTCCTCAACTATTTATACACAGGTAACTATTCAGGTTGTCAGGTTCACAGTTCACGGTTGGTTGCTCTAACCTTTAACCTTGAACCCTGGAACTTTGAACCTGAGTAGTTACGATCAGCCTATGATAGGATCCATCTTTAGTGCCGGATGATTTTTCTCCTTTAAGAAAGGCAAAATTTCATCTTCGGTGACACCCACCGTTTCGTCAGCTATCCTATCTATCAAGTCGGGACATCCCAGTTCCTCTCCCCGCTTTAATAATCCTTCTCTTAGCTCCTCTTTTAGCCCTTTGGGCATCCAGACCATCCGCAGCAGTCCGCCGTCTCCGGAAATGAACTTCCGCTGGCAAATATTGTATTTGCTGTGTCCTACGAACCCGGGTGAGGCTGCCCCGCCCCCCATAACTCCGGCGAGAGTCGTAAATTTCATTCCCGACGGGGTCTCTCCCGTATAGTCCCTACCTACTGTCATCACCCCGTTACATGCGGAAATCACAGCTGCGATACATTCACAGCATCCGCAGGTGGTCATAGGGTCATGAACAAGACTATAGAAATTGTAATGGGTTACCTGCTGCCGTGATGCCTTATAGACAAAATCATTTACACCCTTCCACTGCCCAAGTTTCGGATCGATACATTCGCCTTTTTCCACCGGCTGATTAGGACCGGTGGGGTTGATCTCATTGGAAGCCTTGCAGTCCATCCAGTTATAGGCGCCGCAAAGGCCGGTCCGTTCCGGGCTCACCATGCATACATGGTTGGGAGCAAAGGACTGGCACAAAGTGCAGGAATAGTAGGTCTCCACACCCTCATCCGTCATCTGTTCCACCCTGGCATCGCGTTTCTTGTAATTTCCCCTGGCAGTAACGGCCAACTTGTCTACATCATCTTTCTTAGTATAAAGAGTAACCTGCACCTTATCCAGAATGGCGCCGAAATCCTGGTGTAGTTTAGCATGGAGGATCACCCCGATGGCCCTGAGGGTAAACCCTTTGTTCACAGCCTGTTCACCAACCCTGATCCATGCAATATCCCGCTGCCCAATGTGCATAACACCCTGGGCATAATTGATAAGGTGATGTATCTGCCTTTCAAGGATGGGCTCAAAGTCTTCCTGCATCTGACGTCCTGCAACCTGAACAAAGATACCAAGGGGAAGTTTATCACCCTTCTTTATATCATTAATATCAGGCCCTATTACTTCTATCTGGCCGTCTTCAATCTCCTTCATGTCTGCCATACTGCAGAGCTCAACCGCCTGGGTCTTTCCACCACCCATCTCCAGGTAAAGATCGTCTTTTCTTACCCGCTCCCCTTCGAATGCCGGACCATATGCCAATGGGATATCCACATTAGCCACGGTTACCTTAAGACCCCGAATCTCAATAGACCTTTGGGGCATTTCCCTGTGAGGAACATTAGCGACCACATGTTCGTACGTGCAGACCCCGGTAGGCAGGATTTCAGGGATATCGGTATCGGCAATGGTGGGGAACCCCCAGTTGACACAACCGGCAGCATTGGCAGCCCATTCGGCATTCACCTCACCCAATGCATTGACAAAGGCAAAGATTCGTTCCTTATTATAGATAAGCATCTTCTTGTAATCCCCTGGTTTGATCCCCCCAAAGGCCATAGCCGCCCGGTTGGCAAAACCCAGGGCAAACACCGCTGCGGAGATATCAGGTCCAAAGGGAACCAGACGGGTATTCCAGCCAATCTGTACCCCGGCTTCCAGAAGCTGCTCTGAAAAAGTGGTGCCATTTTGGTTGGCACACATGAAAACATAGAGGTTCTTTTTCTGGTATTCTTCCGCAATCCACTTGGCCGTCTCAGGATCAGGAGCAGCTCCGACGATAGCCGCAAAACCCGGGGCGGTTCCATCCACAAATTCAACTCCTCGTTTACGGAAGACCGTATCTTCAGCGGCTCCAAGCCATATTTTCCCCGAGGTCTCATCTATATCCTCACTGACCAGATAGAAATCCGGGTCTTCCAGGTAACGAATAGCCTCTGCCACTTCCTCGGCAAAAAGGGCAGACATACCGGCATCTAACAGAGGCCCCAAGTAGGGCAGGTGGTGCATATTCTTAACATGCGCCGGCAGGAGTTTTCTGGCTACTTCCATGGGTTTCCTGGCATCCCCCAGTGTTTTTACCGGGATACCAAGGATAGAATAGATAATAGGAAGATAATAAGCCGTATTGGGGAACTCGATCTTTTGATCCGGCCCGTATTTGTCCATGGCCTTTTTGAGAGTCCCCTCGGCTTTGGAAACGATATTGTATGCGCCTTGAATGGCGGCAAAAGCAACTAATTTGGACATTGAGAAAAATCCTCCTTTCTTTTCAAGTGCTTAGGCTGAAGTGTCCTAACAGTCTTCCGCCCCCGTTTTTCAACGGGGTAAACTTCAGTCTATATACCTGTGTTTAAGCTGCCTCCAGCTTCTGCCGGTCAGCCATATCCATGAGCACCCGCTCCCGAGCCTTATCAATACCTAAAGCCTTTCGTTTGGCATCTATATGGGCAATCATCCGTCGGGCCATTTCATAAGGGTCTTCGACCAGATCCCATTTGCCACCAAAGACTTTTTCCATCCCGTTAAATAAATAGTCTTTAAAGACCGGGGCCCCTTCAACGGGTAGATTGACACCAAAGACCGTATATACTCCGGATGCCACAAAATATTGGCCAATGGCGATGGCCTTTTCACTCATCCATTCCGGGGCACATCCGGCGGCAGGGAGATCACTGATATCGTTCCCCAGCCCTCCGGCTTTAACCACTTCAGTAGCGGCCATAAGGATACGGCTGTTATCCACACAGGCCCCCATATGGAGGACTGGTGGAATCCCCACTGTTTCGCAGACCTCGGCGAGTCCAGGTCCACAATAGATCCTTGCCGCTTCCGGAGTGAGGAGGCCGGCCTTGCCACAGGCCATGGCGTTACAGCCTGTGGTCAGGACGATGACATCATTTTTCAAAAGTTCCTTGACGACAATTAAATGAGCACTGTCATGCATAGTCCGGGCATTGTTGCAGCCTACCACGCCGCCAATCCCGCGGATACGGCCGTTTATGATGTTATCATTCAAGGGAGTATAGGATCCACGGAAGGTCCCGCCCAGATGGTAATTAATGGCCTCGTAACTGAAACCCACCACCATCTTCTCTTTTTCCTTAGGAATCAGGATTTCTGCCTTACGGTTTGGAAAGTTGTCGATTGCGGTTTTGACGATCCGTTTGGCATCTTCCAGGGCATGGTGTTCGTCAAATTGAATATGGATTGTATCTCCTGAAGCGATCTTGCACCGTGTATTGGTGGTTATCAGCTTGGTGTGATAGCATTGTGCAACATTAGCCAGATTTTCCATGATACACTGGACATCCACTACCATGGCATCCACGGCCCCGGTAATGATAGCCAGTTCCTGCTGTAAATAGTTGCCGGCTATGGGCATGCCGTGGCGGACCAGAATTTCGTTGGCAGTACAGCACATGCCTGCCAGGACAACCCCTTTAGCCCCTTTGGTAGCCGCATACTGCAACATCTCAGGGTCCTGAGAGGCTACTACGATCATTTCAGAAAGAAGGGGTTCATGACCATGAACAATAATATTCACATGATCCTTTTTCAAAACCCCCAGGTTAATTTCCCCATGGATCGGAAAGGGGGTGCCAAATAGCACATCCTGCATATCGGTAGCCATCATGGATCCGGCCCAGCCGTCAGCCAAGGCTGCCCGGGAGCCCTGTTTCATCAGGTTTTCATAATCCTGATCGACCCCCATGTGGGTCCGGTGCATGATCTCTACGATCTCCCGGTCAATACCTCGAGGGATAACATCCAATTTTTTCCAGAGTTCATAACGGGCTTTGGGGGCGCGCTTGGCATAGTAAATTTCCCCTTCTTGTTTGCCCCATTCACCCAATATCTTCTCACCTACTTCAACGGCAATATCATATATATCCCGATCTTTCTCCTCACCATCGACCATTATGGTGGTGGCTACCTCAAAATCCTTGGCGATCTCTTTTAATTTGACCTCATCTTTAATCTTGTAATCATCCGTCTGTTTCCGGGCCGCAGCCAGGAAAACCTCGGCCACACCCCGACCATGATCAGAGTGGGCTGCGGCCCCGGCAGCAATCATACGTGCAAAATTGCGGGCAGCAATAGTCTCTGGAGTCGCCCCGCAGAGCCCCATTCGGGTATCCTTTCCTTCCAAATCCTTCTTGGTTAAAGGAAGACGACAAGGACCCTGGGCACACATCTTACAACAGGTTCCCTGAATACCAATATTGCAGGGTTTCATGGTTTCAGCCCGATCAAAGATCGTTTCTACCCCATCTTGTTGAGCCTTATAGAGCATTTGGATGGTGGCAGGATCTACACTCTTTTCTTCGGGTTTGATCTTCTTTTTTTCTTTTTCTACAACCTTCAAAGTTTCTTTGGCTTCTTCTGATGCCATTTCTCTTGCCTCCTTCTTTAACAGCCCTGAGGCTGCTTTCCCTTAAAACAAATTAGCTCCTTCTATTAACCCGATTAACCTGGGCTAACAATTTATCCACTGGAGAAAGTTGAACCTCTGCTACTTTCAAGACTTGGTGCCCTTCCGCATGTACTTCTTGCGATTTTTCCCTCTCTGCCTTGGCTTTTGCCCTTGACTGTTTCAATGCATCTTCTTCCGCTCTGGCCTTGGCTTTGGTCTCCTCTTTGGCTTTTTTCTCGGCCTCTTCCTTTGCCTTGGCATCTGCTTCCGCCTTGGCTTTTGCTTCGGTCTCAGCCCTTACCTTTGCTTCTGCCGCTGCCTTGGCTTTTGCTTCTTCTTCAGCCTTGACCTTTGCCTCGTCTCTTGCCTTGGTCTCTGCCCCCATCTCAATTTTTGCTTTGGTATCAGCTTCTGCTTTTGGTTTGTCTTCCTGTGCTACCCCCGGCTTTTTGGCAATCTTCTCCTCTTCTTTTACTTTAATCTTCTCCTTTTCCTTTGGAGGTGCTTTAGGCGCATCTTCCTTCTTTTCTTCTTTGGGTTTTGCTTCAACCTTCATCTTCTGAATCTTAGGAAAATCACCTTTTGGTTTGACATTGATCACATTCAACTTAGTAGCAAGTTTATCAGAACTCATTGCCATATCACCGGTCATCATCAGACTCATAAACTCTTTCACCCGCTTAACACTCTCCGGATGTCTTAATACCAGGATATCCGAACCGGCCATGAGGTAAGAAACAGCGCCCACACACTCTAACATTACCCCCCTTTTTGCCGGATCGCCCAGAGTAGGGGCATCTTCAAGGCTCAGTTTGACCTCTTTACACTTCCAGATTTCATTGCCCAGATTATTTATTATGGGACTCTGTAACTTCTCATCTTCCTGGGTCAAAGCAGCCATCCTAATTCTTTCCATAACCGAATAGGAATATTCCAGCCCGTATCCCAATCCCCCCGTGGTAGGATCTATAACAATCTTTTCCGGACTGACTCCCAGGTTATCGAGAAGTACATTGAGCTGCTTGGCCAGATTTATGTCTATGGGAGAAGAAGAAATAACTGATTGGTGAAACCCCAGGGCGCTGGCGCCTATCTGCTTATGGTTAGCCTCTTCTACCGGACCCAAAAGCAAATTCTTGCCCTGGGTATCTTCAGCAACCTTCTTTAAGACTTCAACATCCTTTTCCTTGTTGCCACATCCCCAGACTATTACCGGGACATCCACCGCTTCACATACCTTTTTTACCGTGGCAGAAGCTTCTCCCGGACCTTTGTTCAATCCATTTGGGTCGGTACTTTTTAGCTGCACTATAACCATATCAGCACCGTATTCCTCTACACACTTTTTTGCCCAGGCTGCCGGATCTTTTAATACATCTTTGAAAGGCTCAATAACAGCCTTAGGCCATTCCTCAGGCTCCATGTCCCAGATTTCCATAGCAATCCTGGGAGGATTGGGCATCTCCCCCTCAAATAGATAGAATGGATAGGAGGTTTCTCCACCTACAGTTACTGTTCTTTTACCTGTACCCAGAGTTACCTCTTTTATCTTTCCTGTATAATGTGATCTTGTAATTTCAAAGGCCATTAATCCTCTACCTCCCTCTATAGGTAAATAAAAAGATGTTCAAGCTAAGTGAGCTAAAGTGCCTAAAGTTTGAAGTGCCTAAAGTTAATATTCTTTTCAATTTATGTAAATATTGCAGAATCTAACTACGCTCCTCTTTCTCATGTTTTTGTAATTATCCTTATTATCAATAACTTTAGCTCACTTTAGGCACTTACTCATAATTACTGTTAATAGTCTAACCTTTTTATTAGACCACTAACATAGGTAATAGGTTTAAGCCGATTAATTAAACTAACCCTGCATGAACTTTAGCAGATTTTACCGTATTCATCATCAGCATAGTGATCGTCATGGGGCCAACCCCTCCTGGCACAGGCGTAATAGCACCGGCCTTTTCTTTAACGGCTTCGAAGTCTACATCTCCACAGAGGATCGCCTTCCCTGATTCTGATTTTCCAATACGGTTCACTCCCACATCGATAACAACGGCACCCTCTTTTACCATATCTGCTGTTATCGCTTTAGGTTTTCCTGCTGCAACTATAAGAATATCGGCTCTCCTGGTATGAGATGCCATATCTTTAGTTCCTGTATGACATATGGTTACTGTTGCATTAGCACCTTTTTGCTTTTGTAAAAGAATATTGGTTACAGGTTTGCCAACAATGTTGCTCCGTCCTACCACCACCACCTCTGCCCCACTAGTCTCAACATTGCTCCTGATTAACAACTGCTGGACTCCGGCAGGGGTACAGGGAAGGTAATCAGCCTCACCTATCATCAATTTCCCCAGGTTGACCGGATGGAAACCATCCACATCCTTCTTTGGGTTTATAGCATATAACACTTTTGTTTCATTGATGTGCTTCGGCAGGGGCAACTGTACCAGTATGCCATGGATTTTTGGATCATTATTGTATTTGTCTATCAACCCCAGTAAAACTTCCTCTGTGATATTATCAGGTTGGTTGTCCTGTAGCGAGTAAAACCCTAACTCCTTTGCGGTCTTCTGTTTACCGGTCACATAGCTTATTGATGCAGGATTCTCTCCTACCAGAATGGTGACCAATCCGGGGATCACATTGTGTTTTTCCTTCAATTCGGTTACTTCTTTTCTCAGTTCTTCCCTGATCTGCCCGGCCACCTCTGTTCCACTAATGATCTTTGCCGCCATTTTTATCCTCCCCAGGTTAATTGTTTGTAACTACTCAGGTTGTTTAGACTGTAGGCTGTTAGGCTACAGTCTAACAGCCTACAGTCTATCCGTTCAGGTCGCATATGATTTCCTCCTACAGGCTAACTGCCTACAGCCTATCCACCTGAGCAGTTACTTAATTATTTCATCCAGAATCTTATTAACTGCAACTACTGCGATAGATTCGTCGGGCAAATCCATCAAAGGTTTCAAAGAGAGATCATAATCATAGATCAATTTATCCATAGGGATGCCGTAAAAAGAGTTGAAACCCTGTTTCTCAATCTCAGCCTCAATGACAGGCTCCAACTTCCCTTGGATTCTATTTATTATAAAATAAGAATTTTCTATCGATAATTCAAGTTCTTTAATAAGGTCTCTTATCCTTCCTGCGGTCATGATCCCTTTTGGTGTAGGATCTGAGACAATCAGCAATGCATCGATTCTCTGCAAAATACGCCTGCTCAAATGTTCCATCCCAGCTTCATTGTCTATTGCCACAAAAGGATAGTTTTTGGCAAGAATATCTAAGAATCTCCTTAGCATGTTATTTACAGGACAGTAACACCCGGGGCCTTCACCTCTCCCCATGGCTATGACATCCACCCCTTCCCCTTCTATCAGTCCCTCGTTGAGTTTTAACTCTAAAAGGGTCTCTTTTGCCATTCCGGGCGGCATATTGGAGATGTCAGAGGAAAAGTTTTCCCTCACGGCACCAACAGTCTTTCCCTGTGGGAATCCAATTGTCTCCGCCAGATTTACATTGGAATCTGCATCAACAGCCAGTATGGGGACATTACCCCTTCTCTTCAGGGCACGAATCATTAAGCCTGTTATTGTTGTTTTGCCTATCCCCCCTTTTCCTGCCACTGCTATTACAAAACTCAATATAAAGCCCTCTTCCTATCGGCAAACCCCCTGGACGCAAGGAGAACATAAAGTGTGGATAAATACGTCTATCAAGATGAACAAAGACTAGAAAAGCCCTTTCACCTTACCGGTATCTACATCCACATCTATCCTTCTGAAAGCAGGGTTAGAACTCGTTCCTGGCATAAGGCTAATGGTTCCTGCGCAAGGGCAGAGGAACTTTGCGCCGGAGTAAATCAAAACGTCACGGATAGGCAGTGTCCATCCCTTGGGAACACCTTTGACAGTCGGATCATGTGTAAGGCTTAAATGAGTCTTAACCATCATGGTTGAAAAGTCAGCGTATTTGGGATCGCTTTCAAGCATTTTGGCTTTTGTTTCTGCTTCAGGACTCCATGATACACCGTCTGCTCCGTATACTTCTTTTGCTATAAGGGCAACTCTGTCACGAAGCTTCATCTCGAGAGGATAAAGGAACTTGAATTTATTTTCTTCGTTACATGCTTCAATTACAGCATCAGCCAGCTCAAGAGCGCCTTCGCCGCCCTTTTCCCAGTGACTGGATTCGGCACAACGCGCACCAGCCGCTTCAGCTGCTTTTTTAACAATGGCAACTTCTGCATCAGTATCGGTATAGAACCTGTTTACACAGACTACCGGGTTTATACCGGCTTTTCGGATTACGCCTATCATGTGAACCATGTTCTCGACACCTTTCTCAACCAGCGCAAGATTTTCCTTGGTGTATGCTTCATCCAGTGCTTTTCCTGCAACAACCTTGGGTCCGCCACCATGCATCTTGAGTGCGCGGATTGTGGAGGTAAGTACTGACACATGGGGTTTAAGACCGCTGTTTCGGCATTTTACGTTCCAGAATTTCTCAAATCCGATATCTGCTGCAAAACCGCTTTCCGTAACATGATAATCAAACATCTTAAGACCAATGCGGTCTGCGATGATGGATGATTGTCCAACGGCAATGTTTGCAAATGGTCCGGCATGGATCATACAGGGTTGATATTCGGCTGTACTTAAAAGAGTGGGGTTAATAGTGTTTCGCATAAAAGCGGTCATGGCGCCGCCTACTTCCAGATCCCCGGTTGTAACGGGTTTGCCGCTCTTGTCGAACGCAACAGTGATTTCGTCAAGGCGTTTCCTCAAATCGGCTAGGTCCTTGACTATCGAAAGGATAGCCATACATTCCGAACCGACAGCGATTCCAAACTTGGATTGCATTGTAAAACCATCTGTTCTTCCGCCAAGGCCGATAATGATATTTCTCAGTGCCTGTGCACAGAAATCAATTATCCATCCCATTTCAATACGTGTTGGATCTACATCAAGACGGCGCATCTTGGTAAGCCTTGCCAATTGTTCGTCATTATAATTTCTTTCGTGCTGCATACGAGCTGTTAATGCCACCATGGCAAGATTGTGGGCGTTCATGATGTCATTGATGTCGCCTGTCAGCCCCAAAGAAAACTCGGTCATGGGAATAATTAGCGCGTTTCCGCCACCTGCTGCTGTTCCCTTGACATTCATGGTCGGTCCGCCTGAAGGTTGTCTCAAAGCTCCGCCTACATTTTTTCCACGCATACCAAGGCCTTCCATGAGACCGACCGAAGTTGTGCTTTTCCCTTCACCAAGCGGTGTGGGGGTAATGGCAGTCACTTCGATATATTTGCCATCATCTTCCTTCTGAAGGCGGTTCATTATTTTAAGAAAATCAAGCTTTGCGAGCCTGCCCATAGGAAGCATTTCATCGGGCATAAGGCCAAGTTTCTCTTTCCATTGTTCCGGCGTCGGCATGTTTTTCTCTGCTGCTTCGGAAATCTGCCAGTCTGCCATCTTTACCGCATCGTATGCCATTAATCACATCCTCCTTTGTACTAAAATTAGACATCCTTATACGTATTGTTTTTTATTTTTATTTAATAGTAAGACATGGAAGGCAAAACCTAATAGACCTCAAAGATCAGGTGAGTGAGCGCTCATTCACGTCTGACGAAGGCTACCATAGGGTTATTATATTGTCAAGAAATTTTCCCAAAATTTTCCCAAAAAAATACCTTCATATGGGTTTTTGCACTTGACAATCTGGGGTTAATATCCTTAATATCAAGTTTGTTGCTTCGCAACAAACTTGAGAAGTCAGAATTCAGAAGTCAGTAGTCAGTAGTCAGAAGGGAAATAAAGGTCGGAAAGAGGAAAGACGGATGGCACTGATTATCCAAAAATACGGGGGTACCTCGGTAGGCAATGTGGAAAAGATCAAGAATGTAGCCCGTCGAGTAAGAAGTGCCCGCCAGGATGGGAATGATGTGATTGTGATTGTATCCGCTATGGGGGAGGAGACGGACAGGCTTCTGGATCTGGCGAGGGATATCACAGATCAACCCGATGAAAGGGAACAGGATGTATTGGTTTCAACAGGGGAACAGGTGAGCAGTTCTCTCCTTGCCATGGCATTGAAGTCTCTAGGGGTAGATGCCAGATCATTATTGGGTCATCAGATTAAGATACAAACAGACAGCGCCTTTGGTAAGGCACGGATTCTAGAGATCGATTCGAAGAGGTTATTAAGAGAGCTTAAGGATGGAAAGGTACTGGTGATTGCCGGATTCCAGGGTGTTGATGAAAAGGACAACATAACTACCTTAGGCAGGGGAGGCTCCGATACCAGTGCTGTTGCAATAGCCGCCGCGCTTAAGGCTGATATTTGTGAAATCTATACCGATGTAGAAGGGGTCTTCACTGCTGACCCAAATATCTGTCCGGATGCCAGAAAGCTGAATAAAATATCCTATGAGGAGATGCTGGAGATGGCGAGTCTGGGGGCCAAGGTTCTTCAGACCAGATCTGTTCAGTTTGCCAAGAAATATCAGGTGCCGATCCATGTAAGGTCTACTTTTAAAAACGGTACAGGTACTATTGTAACTAAGGAGGATCAGGATATGGAGAGTGTCATTGTTTCAGGTGTTACCTACGATAAAGATGAGGCTAAGATAACGGTCACAAAGGTACCTGATATGCCCGGCATTGCATCTAAACTATTTACCCCAATTTCTGAAGCCAATATTGTCGTAGACATGATAATTCAGAATGTAAGCACAGATGGTCTTACTGACCTAACCTTTACCGTTCCGCAGGCTGATTTTAAAAAAGCCATGGAATTGGTTATGGTTACGGCAAGAGAAATTAATGCTCGGGATGTATTGGCCGATACAAATATTGCAAAGGTTTCTATCGTTGGAATGGGTATGCGAAGTCACTCTGGAGTTGCCTCTAAGGTGTTTACGGTCCTTGCCAGGGAAGGGATAAATATTATGATGATAAGCACCTCTGAGATCAAGATATCCTGTGTAATCGAGTCTAAGTATACAGAATTGGCTGTAAGGATACTGCACGAGGCATTTGGCTTAGGAGAGAATAAGGAACTCTAGGATGAGACTGGTTAAGTTATACGATACTACCCTGAGGGATGGAACCCAGGCGGAAGACATATCCTTTTCTGTCGAAGATAAGATCAGGATTGTTGAAAAACTGGACGAGCTTGGTATTCACTATATTGAGGGTGGATGGCCAGGCTCAAACCCTAAAGATATGCAGTTTTTCAAAAAGATCCAGCATATACCTCTGCGCAATGCTAAAATCGTTGCCTTTGGCAGTACTGCCAGGGCAGGAACCCCTCCTGAAAATGACAGGAATATAAAAGCTTTACTCTATTCTCATGCATCTGCTGTCACTGTAGTGGGCAAGTCATGGGACCTCCATGTGAGGGACGCCTTGCGGATATCCCTGGAGGAGAATCTGGAGACTATCCACAACACATTGAAATTTTTGAAATCGAATATTCCGGAGGTTTTTTATGATGCCGAGCATTTCTTCGACGGTTATAAGGCCAATCCAGAGTATGCCTTAAAGACCCTCCAGGGAGCAGCCGATGCAGGGATTGATTGTCTTGTTTTATGTGATACCAATGGGGGGACTATACCCTTTGAGATAAGGAAAATTATAAAAGAAGTTCAAAAGAATATTAAGACCCCATTGGGAATCCATACCCATAACGACTCAGAGATGGCGGTAGCCAATTCTATAATTGCAGTTCAATCCGGGGTTGAACAGGTCCAGGGTACTATTAACGGGTATGGTGAACGGTGCGGAAATGCCAACCTCTGCTCGGTGATTCCCAATCTGAAATTGAAGTTGAACATGGACTGCATATCTGATGAACAGATGAGAAAGCTAAGAGAAGTGTCGAGATTTGTTAATGAACTGGCTAATCTTCGGCCCAATAAACACCAGGCATTCGTAGGAGATTCCGCCTTTGCCCATAAGGGCGGAATACATGTTAGCGCTGTCAAGAGGAACCCTGAGACCTATGAGCATATTAGACCAGAATTGGTGGGGAATAAG
>JBAZOX010000013.1:0-19116 GCA_041648535.1 Desulfobacteria bacterium
CAGCCGTAGGATCAATTCCGACATAGCCGTCAGCGTGAGAGACAATGGACAGGGTATTCCCAAAGAGTACCAGGCAAGGGTTTTTGAACCCTTTTTCACCACCAAACCGGGAGGCAAGGGAACAGGCCTTGGTTTGTCGATTACTCATAATATCGTCCAGAATATGGGAGGGACAATCACCCTCGAGAGCGAAAAAGGGAAAGGGACAACATTCACCGTAAGGCTGCCCATTGTTGTCCCGGAAAAGAAGTAGGGGCTAAGACAGGTGTATAGACTGAAGGGCAATAATCATCATTCATGACACAACAACCTGTCAAGGTATCCAAACTATTTTGGCCTTGTGTGGTCGCGCATGTTTTTCCCTTCAGTCTGTACACCTTTAGCCTTTATGTCTGAATTGTAAACAAGGAGGTTGCGATGGATACCTTCCGGGTTTTGGTCGTAGATGATGAAACAGATTTTTTAGAAACGATCGTCAACCGTTTGCAGAAAAGGAAAGTCGAGGCAACGGGCGTTCTCAGCGGAGAGGCTGCCCTGGAACTGCTGAAGGAAAAGCTCTTCGACGTTATTTTGCTGGACGTCAAAATGCCTGGCGGAATGGACGGCATCGAGGTCTTAAGAGAAATCAAGAAGATGCAGCCTTTGACCGAGGTAATTCTCCTTACCGGACATGCCTCGGTAGAAACGAGCATCGAGGGGTTAAAGTTAGGCGCCTTTGATTACCTGATAAAACCGGTAAAGTTCGATGAACTCCTGGAAAAACTGGCCGCCGCTTTTGAAAAGAGGAATACCCAGGAACAGAAGATCCGCAGTGCAAAGATACAGGAGTTGGTCCGCTTTCCCGGTCGCATATTTGATCAGGAGAAGGGGGAGGAGTGAAGCGAAGCTAAGTTTAGTATAAGAATTCCCATTTTAAAAACTTTAGGCACTTTAAACTTTAGCTCACTTTAGGCATTAACTTGAGATGACGAGGAGGTTTTTATGAAGGTACTCGCAGCAACAGACGGTTCAGAAAATTCCATGAAGGCGGTAAGAAGGGCGCTGGAACTGGCAGAGAAAGAAAAGGCAGAGATTACCCTGATGTCAGTTGCCTATTTTGGGAAGGGTGACTTTGATGACATGCCGCCCAGAATCCAGGAGAAATTGGAGAGACAGGCCAGGGATGCCCTCGAGAGGGCAAAGATTATTTTCGAAGAAAGGGGGATCAATGTCCAGACCATCATGGAGACAGGTGTTGTGCCGGCCAACAATATTATAGGGAGGGCGAAAGATGATGGATTTGACCTCATCCTTATGGGAAGCACGGGCATCACCGGTCTAGAGAGGGTTTTGATGGGGAGCACAGCGGCCAAGGTGGTGGCACACGCTCCATGCAGTGTGAGTGTAATTCGATGAATTCAGGAGGTAAAGGAGATGTTTAAGTTGTGGACAAAAATAACAGGTGTAATGGTCATGGCATTGTTCGTTATATCGGATATTGCCCTGGCTGCTGCAGAAAAGGCTTCCCCCCTCGTCATTGTGGCTGATACGCGCATATTGACGGGATGGCAGGCATGGTTTGCCAATCTATATAATGAAAGTCATCTATATTTTACTCTTCTCACAGTGGCAATCATTCCGATTGTCGGTGTGCTTCTTGGTCTTCTCGCGGACCTGGTTATGAGCCGTATCGGCATTGACCTGAAGTCGAGGGAATTATCTGAACACTAAAATTATGAGGATTCAAGGGGTCAAGGGGTCAAGTAAAATGCTTAGAAAACAAGCACTTGAACCCTAGAATCCTCGAATCCTCGAATCCTTTTTTTTAAAACTGGGGAGGTAGTTTATGGACTGGTTGTATGTTTTAATGCCCATTTCGGGGGTTACAGTATTCTGGCCTGGTCTTGTTATCCTTGGAGTCGGGGTCGGAATAATCGGTGGTTTCTTTGGCATGGGCGGTGCCTGGATGGTGACACCGGGGCTTAACATCCTTGGTTTTCCCATGGCTTTCGCGATTGGGACGGATATCGCCCACATGGCGGGAAAGTCCCTCATTTCCACCATGCGGCATGGCAGGTTCGGGAACGTAGATTACCGGCTGGGCTTTATTATGCTCGTCGGCACCGTGGTAGGGTTTGAGATCGGCGCACAGATGATTATGTGGCTGGAACGCCTCGGCAAGGTAGAACTCTATGTCCGCTGGATGTATGTTGTACTCCTTATCCTCATCGCATGGATGATCTTTTCTGACGTGGCAAAGAAAAGAAAAAAGGAAAGGGAGGCAAGGGCAGCAGGTATGGAGGAGGACAAACTGGCCACCGGTATTGAATGGCACAAGACCCTCCATAAGATCAGGATCCCCCCTGTAATACATTTTAAAGCGGCTGGATTCTACTGCTCTGCCTGGTTACCCATCTTTATCAGCTTTTTTACCGGCTGGCTGGCAGGTATCCTGGGTATCGGCGGGGGTCTCATACGTATGCCGGCCCTTATCTATTTTGTCGGTTGTCCCACCCACATAGCGGTGGGGACGGACCTCTTTGAGGTTATGATATCCGGTCTTTACGGAGCTGCCACCTATACTTTCAAGGGCAGGACAGAGCTGGTCGCTGCCCTTATAATGCTGGTAGGCGCTGCTATGGGAGCGCAGATCGGGACAGTGGCAACCAAATATATTAAAGGGTATGGGATTCGTATCGCCTTCGGAGTTGCCGTTGTCGGTTGTTGTATTTCCATCATCATGAAACTTATTCCAAACTATATAGCCTGGACTAAAACAGCTATGGATATTGCCTCAACCGTTCTCATCCTTGGGCTTGTGGCTGCCCTTTCTGTCTATATTTTTATCAAAATGTTACAGGGTGCAAGGGAAGAGATCGCCGTGAAGAAAGGAAAGACTTAGCATGAGGAGGTATGTAATGATAAAGAAACTTAGCCTGTTTGCAACACTAACTGTCTTATCCTTTGTCCTCGCTTGCGGGGAAATGGGTAAGGTAGATCAGGGCAGGGTTATCGAATTTGACAGGGGAAAAGGTACAGTCACTATTATCAGGGATAAGAAGGCCGACCCTAAGAACCCTGACTACACTTATCTGCCGCCTGTTATTTATGAGATGCCGAAGGATCCTGCGGAAATCGGGGCTCTCCCTAAGGTAGGAAAGCGGATGAAGCTCGATACCAGGAACAACCAGATAGTCATCTTTGATACGGCCACACAGAACTTCAAGACGATCACTTATAAGCTGATCGAGCAGAAGGAAAATGTAGGGAAAGAGGATCCATTGGTCTATGATAAGGCGGCAGATAAACCCAGGAATTTCCCTGTGATAGACAGGGACAAGAAAACCATTACCATCTATTCGAAGAGACAAAAGGTTCTCACAACCTTCTCTCTGCCTACCGAATACTTTACCCTTCCGGATAATACATGGGATTCAGGTGATGAAGCCCGCATCTACTATAAGGAGGAAGGTAAGGCCAGGAGGTTTATGAACGTCAGCAAGATTGACATTTTTAAGAAATAAACCACTTGATGTTCAGGGTCATCAGGTTCAGAGTTCAGGGTTGAACTTAGAACTTAGAACCTTGAACTTAGAACCTTGAAAATGGACATAGAAAAAGTCAGGCAGTGGAGAAGCGCCACGGGAAAGGCTGCTTCTGTTTTATGTGTTGTTCTGAGTCTGTTAATTATTGATGCCCTGATCGCCGGATTCAGGCAGCCGATAAATGTATTTGATCTTCTTCCAGGAACATCTGTAGAAATCAACGGGGTACTGGCGGAAAAAGTCCGGAGTGTCCGGGAACTAGCCTACACGAGCAGTTCAAATCTAATTCAGCTTTCCATAGATTCAATTCAGAAAGGTCATTGGTTCGGGGACAACATGTGGCAGGGGAGGCTGACAACCGGTCCCCGTATCAGACAGGGAGAGTATAGATTGGTTGTGGGTATTAAGGGAAAGAAGATTCAAAAGCCGCCCCTTGTTTTTCTGATAAGGGTTCATAAAGATTATATAAGCTATCGCCAAAGCTTCAAGTCTCTCATGAAACGATACTTTAATATCTCTCCATGGGCTGCTGTTGTTTCTCTTTCCCCATTGGTTGTTCTGGCCTTCGGGTGTATATTTCTTCTGTCCCGGAAGGTTGAATATCTCATGGCAGAACAGGGAAAGGCAGAGGTATATAAGGCCATAAAAGGCGAGGGAGGATACGAGATTGCCTTTGGCCTGGGCGCCAGGCATGGTATCCAGGTCAACACCTGCCTTGCCCTCCTCAATGAAATGGGGAAACCTGTAGGAACGGTGGTGGTTCACAAAGTCTCTGAAACCGACTCATTGGCAACGGCGGAATATGGCTGCACAGTTAAACCGGGCTATATCGTTCTATTTAAAGGTAGATAGACTGAAGCTTAGGCTATAGACTATTAGCCTGTAGACTATTAGCCTACTTCAGCCTTCAGCCTACAGACTATTAGGCTACTACAGCCTTTAGCCTAAACACCTGAGTAGTTGCAATAAAATTTGTAGAGGAAGAGGAGGTTGTTTAATGAGAAAATTGTATCAAATGCTTTTGATGGGCGCAATGGCCCATGCAAAGTGGGATTATGAAATGTCTATGAATATATTGAGAAGCAAGAAGAGGCGATGGATACTGGGTTTGATGTTATTACCAATTATTTTAGGATCGATCGCTATGGCATCTTCTGATCTCCCGCCCATCCTGGGGGGAAAGGAGGCTTACAGCCCTGCCTTTTATACTACCTTTGTTTTCATGGTATCCATACTTATCGGTATCTGTGCAGGGTTAATTACCGGCGCTATCGGGGCAGGCGGCGGCTTCATCATCACGCCTGCGCTCATGAGTGTCGGAATAAAAGGCATCCTGGCCGTGGGTACCGATCTCTTTCATATCTTCGCCAAGGCTATTATGGGAACGGTTGTTCATAAAAAACTGGGTAATGTCTCTGTTGGCTTAGCTGTCGCCTTTTTAGTCGGATCAGTCCTAGGGGTTACCGGCGGCGGGGTGATCAACAGGACACTTTATGAAAAAAACCCTGTTTTAAGTGACACCTTCATCAGTGTTGTTTATGTCGTCTTATTGGGGTTTTTAGGCATCTATGCCCTGATAGATTTTTTACGGCTCAGGAAGATGGAGGGAGAGGTCGGAGCTCATGTGGGGGAAAGTCCCCATGGTGTCGAGATGGCATCCGGGGAGAAGGGCCTTCCCGCCAGGTTGCAATCTGCCAGGATCCCTCCCCTTATTACCTTTGATCAGGACCTGACCCCTGGCGGCAAGAAGATTTCCGCGGTTTTTGTGGCTATCTGCGGGGCTATTGTCGGTTTCGCTGCGGCAATAATGGGGGTAGGCGGAGGCTTTTTGACCTTCCCCATGTTTGTTTACATCCTCGGTGTTTCTTCCTTTACTACAGTGGGGACGGATATTCTGCAGATCATATTTACCGCCGGCTACGCCGCCATTTCACAATACGCCGTCTATGGCTTCGTTTTTTATACCCTGGCAATGGGAATGCTCCTCGGCTCCCTGGTGGGAATTCAACTCGGCGCACTCACCACCACGGTTGTCAAAGGAATCTATATCAGGGGTTTTTATGCCGTAGCCGTTATGGCCGGTTTTGTCAACAGGCTGTTTGCCCTGCCCGGTAAACTCAGGGAGATGGAAATCATTGACATCTCCAAGGCTATGGCGGCAACTATGACCACTATCGGTAACTGGCTCTTTTTTATTGCCGTGGGGGTCTTCGCGATCTGGGTAATCGGAAAGTTTTTCAGCAATATTAAAGTCTTGAGAGGGGAGGTATAGTACGATGCTGGTGGCAAATAAAAGGGAATTCAGTAAAGGTCTTCTTCTAACTGTCAGTTTCTTTATCGTCCTAGGAATAATGTTTAGCCCTCTATTTGGTGGAGGGAGGAATGCCTTTCAGGCTGCCGACCGGTTTTTCAATTCCATTGCCAAGGGATCAACGTACTATATCCCCAAAGTTCTAAAAGAAAACGAGGAGTATAAAGGTCGCCGTGTTGATGCTGCTATCAAACTTGATAACGAAGAGATGGTAAAGAAGGCAGAGCAACTCTTCTCCGCAGCGGGTGCCTCGGTGAGCATGTCGGACAGCGGATCAACGCTGCTTAAGGTAAATGGTGACCTTGGCAGGATTTTAGAGGTGGCGATCAGGGATGCCAATGTTGTATTCCATAATCGAGGCGAAGAGATCGTCCGGAAATACGGCTTTCCGGAAAAAGAGGTGTTGTTTGTCTGGCATAAAGGGTTCAAGGCACTGAACAAGGCACTGACAAAACAGGAAAGATTCACCGAGGCGACCTGGGTGGAAGAGGTGATGAAGAGAACAATCGAGGTGGCATACAACTTCTATAAAATCGAACCGAAATCGGCATCTTCGAGTGTCGGTATCTTAAGCGTTTCGCTCGGCTTTTATGTCGTGTATACCCTGTGGTGGGGTTATGCAATCCTCTTCCTTTTCGAAGGTCTGGGACTGCAGATGAAAGCGGGTCATAAAAAAGAGGTTTAACAGTTCACAGGGATCAGTTGCCAGGGTTCAGGGGTAGAGAAACAACATCTGATTGCTGACAACTGGCAACTGACCTGACTGCTGATCCCTGACCCCTGTAAACTGGTACAAAGAGGGGTAATCTTTCCGTGTTTCCTTTCCTGAAAAAGATTTTTTTTAGGGGAGACCCCCCACGGAGACAACGTTTTGTCTTTAACGTTGAGGAGCTTCGCTCTACATTCAAGGCCCGTTACCATAGTTTCAAGCTCCTTCTCAATGCCAACAACAAGGCGCTGGAGATAATGGCTGATATAGAGCAGTTCCTTCCGGGGGAGCACCCTTTTGGCATGTCCTTTATAAGGGCAAGCTGTACGGCTTTGTCTGTCAATGTCTTCCGTATCATCCAGAATCTTAATGAACTCGCCCCCGATAAATATCGGGAATTGTACAGCAGATTCAGGGACATTGAGGGGTCCATCAATCAGATACTTTCCCGGAGAAGACTGCCAAAAGGGGATAGGCTTGTTATTTCACTTCGGGAAATCAACGGGGAGATGGCCGATGAAACAGGAAACAAGATGGCCGGCCTGGGAGAGGTAAAAAATCGCCTCCAGATTTCCACACCGGAAGGCTTTGTGATAACAGCCCTTGCCTATCAGAGATTTTTCACCCATAATGACCTTCAGACAGAGATTGACCGCCTCCTTCAGTCTTCCAGTGCAGAGCAGATTGATCACCTCTATGCCCTCAGCGCCGGCATCCAGCAACTGATCATCCGGTCAGACATTCCCTCCGACCTCGAACAGGCGATCATGGAAGCCTACAGAGACCTGGAGCGGCAGGTCGGAGGTGGAATAACGGTATCTCTCCGTAGCAGCGCCTTGGCGGAAGATTCTGCAGGAACATCCTTTGCCGGGCAATATCGTTCCGAACTGAACGTGAGCGCCGAAAATATTATGCAGGCATATAGAGAGGTCGTCGCCAGCAAATACAGTCTGCCGGCTATGGCTTACAGATTGAACAAGGGGATCCGTGATGAAGATATTGACATGTGTGTGGGTTGTATGGTTATGGTTGATGCGCTGGCCGGCGGAGTCATCTACTCCCGTAATCCGCTGGATATGAGAGACGGTTCGATTTTCATAAACTCGGTCTGGGGGCTGCCAAAATCCGTGGTTGACGGCAGCGGGGCATCTGACCTGTTCGTTGTCTCAAGGGACAACATGGATGTGATAAAAAAAGAGATCGGGAACAAGGAATATAAGTTTGTCTGTTACCCTGAAGAAGGGGTATGCCGTCTGGATATGGCGGGAGAGAAGGCCTCTTCCCCTTCCCTCACGGATGACCAGGCCCAAGAGCTTGCCCGGATAGCGATGAAAATAGAAGAATACTATGGTTTTCCTCAGGACATTGAGTGGGGTATCTCCCATGATGATTCCATATATATCTTGCAATCTCGGCCGCTTAAACAGTTTGATACAGGAGAAAAGGATTTTGAAGGGGCAAAAGAGCCATTAAACGGGGGATCGGTGATCATCGCAGGTGGGATAACGGCTTCTGCCGGTGTGGCCTGCGGTCCTGTTTTTATAGTAAAGAGAGACATGGATACCCTTCAGTTTCCGGAGGGGGCTGTTCTGGTTACCCCCTCGCCTCTGCCGAGATGGGCTGCTCTCTTGAGTCGGGCTCAAGCGGTGGTCACTGAGGAGGGAAGTTTTGCCGGCCATCTGGCAACCGTGGCAAGAGAATTTAATGTCCCGGCATTGTTTGGCATCCCTGGAGCAACCGATAAATTGAGGAACGGCGACCTGATAACGGTAGATGCCGAGGAACGGAAAATCTATAAGGGCCGTGTTGAGGCGCTGTTAGTGCAGTCGGCGCATAGGAAAAGGTTTATGGAAGGCAGCCCTGTTTATGGGATACTCAAAGAGGTGAGCCGGTATATCGTTCCCTTAAACCTTCTTGATCCGGATGCCCATGATTTTAAACCACAAAAGTGCCTGACACTCCATGATATTACCCGCTTTTCCCATGAAAAGGCGGTTTGGGAGATGTTCAGTTTCGGTAAGGAGCATCATTTTTCAGAGCGTGCCAGCAAACAACTGCTAACTGACGTACCCATGCAGTTCTGGGTCATTGATTTAGACGATGGTTTCAGGGAAGAAGCAAAGGGAAAGCATGTTAAACTGGAAAACATCTCATCTATCCCCATGCTCGCCCTCTGGGAGGGAATGACCGCCATACCCTGGCGGGGACCACCGCCGGTTAATGCAAAGGGATTTTTGTCCGTTTTACATGAGGCGACTACCAATCCTGCACTTGATCCATCCACTCGCTCTTCGTACGCTATCCGGAATTATTTTATGATCTCAAAAAATTTTTGCAGTCTCCATTCGAGGTTTGGTTTCCATTTCTCGATTGTGGAGGCTCTAGTTAGTGAAAGAGCCATCGAAAATTATATCAGTTTCCAGTTCAAGGGGGGGGCCGCTGACTATCAGCGAAAGGTTAGACGGGCCTTTTTTGTTGGTCGTATCCTGGAGGAATTTGGTTTTCGTATAGAGGTCAAAGAGGATGCACTTTTTTCCCGTGTTGAGGGAGTAGAAGAAGGCTTCATGAAGGAGAGGCTCAGGATCATCGGTTACCTTATCATCCATACCCGCCAGTTAGACATGATTATGTTGGACGATGCCTCTATAAGCAGTCAGAAGGAAAAGATCATGAATGACCTCTATTCCATTATTAAGGATTCAAGGGGGTAAGCCACTGCACAAGCAGTCTCAACAACGCACATACAACAGCGGGCTTAAGCCCGCTGTTGAGCCCATCGTTTTTACCAACTAAACGAAGGAACTGTATATGGAAACTGTCCGTTTGTTACTTGTAGATGATGAAGAAGATTTCAGAACGACACTGGCCAGCAGGTTAAAAAAAAGAGGTATAGATGTTACCGACGTTGGCAGCGGTAACGAGGCAATAGAACTGACCAGAGAAGAGTCTTTCGATGTGGCCGTTCTTGACATCAAGATGCCCGGGATGGATGGCATAGAAACCCTGAGACAGCTCAAGAAGATCGCTCCGCTCGTAGAGGTTATCCTGCTGACCGGACATGGTTCTGTGGAAGCAGGTATTGAGGGTATGAGATTGGGGGCTTATGATTACCTGATGAAACCTTATAATGTCAAAGATCTTTTGCTAAAGGTAGAAGATGCTTACCGGCGGAAATTGCTCGAAGAGGGTCAACAGCGGGCTTAAGCCCGCTGTTTGTAGTAGGGGGTAAGAAGATGCTTACCGGCGGAAATTGCTTGAAGAGACTCAACAGCAGGCTCAACAGCGGGCTTAACCTTTTTAGAAGAAAAAAATCAAGCAAGGATACCTTTTCCCCTGATACCCTGTCCAACCTCTTTCGCTTTAAGTATTCCTGTTTCAAGATGTTGCTGGACTCAAATGCCAAATTTTTGGCGGTAATAAGCGATATAGAGGAGAGGCTCCAGGGGCAGGAGATCTTTGGTATGTCGTATGTGAGATCCCGATCTGACCAGGCTGTTTTTCATGCCCTTCGTATGGTTAAAAACCTGGATGACCTCTCGGGTCACTGTTATACCTTGCTTTTTGATATCCTCGAAGAGATTAACCTAAAAATCAAAGAGGCTTTGGGTAAGAGAAAGGAGATTCCACCGACAGAATTGATTTTACCCTACCTTCAGATTAATGCGGAGATGGTGGATTGGGTGGGGGGGAAAAATGCCAATCTTGGTGAGATACATAACAGGGTGTATCTTCCAATACCCAGAGGGTTCGCTATCACCACACGGGCATTCGAATCTTTTATGGTCAGAAATGAACTCTTTGATGAGATCAGTAAAAAAAAGGTGGGGATTGACCCTAATAATCCGGAAACCATTAACACTATCAGTGAGGATATCCAGCAGTTAATCACCTCAGCCCAGGTTCCTGCTGAACTGGAAGATGCCATCCTCCTGGCCTATGCAAAACTTGCCGAGGACAGCGAGATACGGGTATCCATGCGGAGCAGCGCAACCGGAGAGGACAGTGAGCTTTCCTATGCCGGTCAATACTTATCTAAATTAAACGTACCGTCGGATCAAATCATTCATGTCTACAAGGAAATCGTAGCCAGTCTCTATAGCCCTCGGGCGATTGCCTATCGCCTCAACAAAGGGATAAGGGACGAAGATGTCGCCATGAGTGTTGCCTGCCTTCAAATGGTGGAATCTGCAGCCAGCGGCGTAATGTATTCGCGAAATCCATTCAACTTACTTGAAGAGAATATCATCATTACCGCGGTATGGGGACTGGGTCCCTATGCCGTGGAGGGGGTTATCACGCCGGACAGTTACACGGTAGGCAAAAATCGTCAAACAATAGCAGCCGAGATCTCCCACAAGACAGTTAAATTGGTCAGTAAGCCCGACGGGGATTTGATAGAAGTTCCTGTGGCAGATGAGTTTCAGGATAAACCCTGTCTATCACAGGAGGAGATTGATATTCTTGTCACCTACGCCCTAAAACTTGAGGAACATTATGGATGCCCCCAGGATATAGAGTGGGCTCTCGACAAAAAGAAACGTCTCTTTATTCTGCAAAGCCGCCCCCTCCGTGTAGAAGACTATGGGAAAGGCTATCCCATCACCCCTGTCTTGACAGCATACCCTCTGCTGATCGAAAAAGGGGGAACAGCCTCTGCAGGAGTAGGTTTCGGACCGGCATTTCATGTAGCTTCAGATCAAGACCTATTGAATTTCCCTGATGGGGCGGTTCTGGTGGCCAGGCACTCTTCCCCTAAGTTTGTTATGGTCATGAAGAAAACCAGGGCAATCATCACCGATATGGGAAATATAGCAGGACATATGGCATCTCTGGCAAGGGAGTTCGCTGTACCTGCCATCGTCAATGCCAAGGTGGCCACAGCCACTATCCCCACCGGTATGGAAGTTACAGTAGACGCCTATTCGGGAAGGGTATATCAGGGAATAGTCCCTGAATTAGAGTCCTTCCAGAATGCCTGTGAATGTCCCATGAAGGATACGCCGGTATACAGGGTTCTGAGGGAGGTCAGTGATTGGATCATACCTCTGCATCTTCTGGATCCCAAGTCACCCAACTTTACCCCATCATTTTGCCGGTCCCTTCACGATATCAGCCGGATGGTACATGAATTCTCATATACTGAGATGTTTCAACTCAGCGATTTTGTGTCCGATAAAAAGGGAGTGGCTTTTAAATTGAAAGTCTCTGTTCCGCTTGATCTGTACGTTATTGATTTGGGAGGTGGCATGACGGAAACCAACGTGCATCTCAAGAGCGTACCCCCTGATAAGATTGCTTCGATTCCCTTCAATGCCCTCCTTAGAGGAATAATGCATGAAGACTTTCAGAAAAGTCAATTACGACCTGTGGAGTTTAAAGGCTTTTTATCTGTTATGAGAGAGCAGATGCTCTCCCCTCCTTCTAAAGCAGAAAGGTTCGGTGATCGCAGCTATGCCATTATTTCTGACAAATACCTAAATTTTAGCTCCCGTGTCGGGTATCATTACAGCATCCTGGATTCCTACTGCAGCCAGACACCCAGTATGAATTATATTACCTTTTCTTTTAAGGGGGGGGCTGCCGATGATATCCGCAGAAACAGACGTGTCCGAGCTATTGCCATAATCCTTCAATCCCTTGATTTTACGGTTGAGGTCACCAGAGATCGGGTAGATGCCCGTTACCAAAAACATGAGATATCTCTTATTGAAGATAAACTGGACATGATCGGACGACTGCTCCAGTTCACCCGCCAGATGGATATGCTGATGAATAATGAGGCCAGTGTTGAAGCATTGGCAAAAAATTTCCTGGCAGGAAATTACAATTTGAAAAACATTGTAACTACCCGGGGGGCAGAAGTCAGGAGTCAGTAGTCAGAAGTCAGAAGTTAGAAGGCAGCAGAGTATTTATTGAGTTATCGATTCCTTTCAACGGACACTACCCAAATTAAGGGGTAATCAGAAATGACTCAAGAAAAACACCCTGGGATTAACAAAAAGGTCGTTCTAATTGTCTGCCTGAGTGCTGCTATCTTTCTGACAGCGGGTGTCGCTTTGGGTCTCTGGTCTGGCAGGGAGATGAGAGAAATAGTGGGAAGACAGTTCAATGAAGAACAACTGGTTATTGCCCGTAATATCTCCGATTTGATTGGAAAGGAGTTGGGCTTCTTAAAAAAAGAGCTTGTTCTACTTGGTAAGGATATCTCTGATGGGCATTCAGCCACTGATAGGCAGTATGAAACTATCCAGAAGAGCCTTTCCCGTGTTTTGGAGAGTGGTGTTTGGAGAATTGATGTTGTTGACCTGGGGAACAAAAAGACCCATATATATACGTCTCATAGACATTGGATGTCAGATCAGGCATCTGACCAGGGACTGCATAATGGACAGCACCCGAATGTAGGAAACAATAAAGGGGTCTGGGTTTCTCCTCCCCGGACAGAGCCTTCTGGAATTGGTTTGCAATTGGCGGTACCCCTGACAGGCGCTTCTAAAAGACTGCTTCTTTTTCATGTCAATGTCTCATGGTTCCTGCCCCCCCTTTTGAAAAATGTTCGCTCCGGAAAGACAGGATATGCATGGATTATTGATAACAACGGGGTATTCCTCTTTCATCCCGAGACAAAGTTTGTAGGCAGGGATGCCTTCAAGGTTCGTAAAGAGCGAGACCCAAGTATTTACTACGGAAAGATCAATCTGATTCAGAAAGAAAAGATGCTCAAAGGTCTGGAGGGCACAGGCTGGTATGTTTCCGGTTGGCATCGGGGAATTACCGGAGACATAAAGAAACTGATTGCTTACTCCCCCATAATTATTTCAGACAATCCGCCTCAAAAGTGGTCTGTAGCCGTGGCAGCGCCCATAACCGAAGTTGAAGAGGCTGTGCATTCAGGCTATAGGCGGCACTTCATATTGCAGGGGCTGGTCATTTTGGCTGTTGTATTGGGCGCTGTAACGATCCTGTTTTTTGAAATACGTTGGTCTCGCACTCTGGAGCAAAAGGTTGCCAATCAAACGTGGGAACTCAAAAGATCAGAAGAAAAATATCGCTCTCTGGTAGAAAGCGCTGAGGACTTTATCTTTACGGTAGATTCTGAAGGCCATTTTCAATCCATGAACAGCTTTACTGCCAATTTCTTCGGAGGCTGCCCTGAAGATTTCCTGGGCAAGAAGCTTTCTGCCCTATTTTCTGAGGAAATTGTTGAAAGGCATCTGAAATTGATAAGACTGGTCTATAGATTCGAGAAGAGCGTTCGTGATGAGTTCATGTTAACATTGGGAGAACACCAAACATGGATCAGTGCCAATTTCATGCCTTTAAAGAATGAAAAGGGCAAGGTGTCTTCTGTCTTATGTATTGCCAGGGACATTACGGAGAATAAACAATTAGAAAGGCAGCTCATCAATACCGAAAAATTAGCATCTATGGGGACATTAGCGGCTGGTGTTGCCCATGAAATCAATAACCCACTGGGGGTTATACTGGGCTTCTCCGATCTTTTGCTGGAAAAAACAGATGAGAACAGTCAGGAATATGAAGACCTGAAAACCATAGAAAGACAGGGTCTCCATTGCAAACAGGTTGTAGAAAATCTCTTAAGCTTTGCCCGTCAGGGAGAAGGGGACGATGCTGAGCACTCTGATTTGAACCATAGTATTGAGGATATAATCAAGGTTGTGAAACACACCCTTGATATGAACAATATTGAACTGGTTCTGGATTTAGATAAAGACATCCCCCAGGTTAAAGGTGATTCCCGACAACTACAGCAGGTGTTTTTGAACCTGATCAACAATGCCGCAGCGGCCATGAATGGAGGGGGCACGTTAACTATCCATACGTTTATGGAAACAGGTAGTCGAAAGGCCGTAGTTCATTTTCAGGATAACGGTGTGGGAATTAAAGAAGAAGATATAGACCGCATCTTCGACCCCTTCTTTACCACCAAGCCGGAAGGGGAAGGGACCGGTCTGGGTTTATTCGTAAGCTACGGTATTATAACCAAATATGGAGGGAACATAGACTGTATCAGCCATACTGCTGATTCATCCGGCAGGCCGAGAGGGACTACCTTTACCATAAAGCTGCCCATCACGACTCAGGAGGGATAATGTCAGGAAGGATACTGATAGTTGATGATGAGAAAGACATGCTGGTTCTTTTGAGGAGGATTATTTCAGAGAAGACAGACCTTCAATTGGTTACAGAGTCTGATTCGGTGATGGCACTGGAATTGTTTAAGAAACAGCCTTTTGATCTGGTAATAGTCGATTTAAAGATGCCCAGGATGGATGGCATCAAACTCCTTGAAGAAGTTAAAAAAATAAACCCAAATGTTTTAGTAGTCATCATGACTGCCTATGGAACTATTGAAACCGCAGTGGAGGCAGTCCAAAAAGGCGCCTATGACTACATAACCAAGCCATTTCGAAAAGAGCGGATTCTATTAACGATAAACAAGGTTATGAAATGGCGGGAAATGGTAAGGGAAAACCTGGCTCTTCGTCAGGCACTGGAGGAGAGAGATAGTTTTTCGTGCATGGTCGGGGCAAGTCCGGTTATGAAGGAGATATTTGAACAAATAAGGCAGGTAGCCCCTACCACGGCTACAGTGTTAATCACCGGGGCCAGCGGAACCGGCAAGGAATTGCTCGCCAGGGCGATCCATCAAAACAGTCTTCGAAGTTCCAATAAAATGATTACCATCAACTGCACTGCTATCCCTGAACAGGTTATAGAAAGCGAGCTTTTTGGCCATGTAAAAGGCGCCTTTACCGGGGCATGGAAAGACAAAAGGGGGCTGGTTGAAGAGGCTCACCAGGGGACCCTCTTTCTGGACGAAATCGGCGATCTCAACCCTCTCATGCAAACCAAACTCCTTCGGCTGGTACAGGAAGGTGAGTTTAAGCCGGTCGGAAGTGTAGTCACCAAAAAGGCTGACATACGCTTTGTAGCTGCCACAAACCACAATCTGAAGGAGGAGATGGAAGAAAAACGTTTCCGGGAAGATCTTTACTACCGGTTGAATGTCATCCATCTTGAATTGCCTCCACTTAAGGAGAGAAAAGAGGACATCTCCCTTTTGAGTTATCATTTTTTAAAAAAATACACACGGGCTAACCAGAAAGAGATCATAGACATTTCATCTGCAGCCATGCAGGCACTTCTTTCACTGGAATTGCCCGGCAATGTGAGAGAGCTGGAAAACATCATCGAACGCGGCGTTATCTTTTGCCAGACCAACGCGCTGGAGGTTAAAGACCTATTCCCGAATAATGAGCAGAAGGCTTCGCATCCTTACCTTGATGAGGACATCTATCGGTTACCCTTTAAAGAAGCCAAGGATAAGATGACTCATCAGTTTCACCGGCACTACGTTTTGTCCGTCCTGCGAAAAAGCAGGGGAAATATAAGTAAGGCTGCTGCTATGGCAGGTATTCAAAGGCAGTACCTTCACCGACTGATGAAGGAAGAAGGGATAAACACCAAGGATATTAATCTCAAATGTGAATAGAATTTACCCCGTTAGAAATAATGCCCCGCTGGAATTTCTAACGGGGTTTACTTGTCTGTAACCTGTAGACCCATCTCCTGCAAAGCATCTTTAAGGCAAACCATTCCCACCGGCCGTTGATTCTCTATTACAGCAATACACTTGAGGTTGTTATTAACCATCAACTCAATGGCCTGCACAATCTTATCGTTTAGAGTCACTGAGGGACAAAGCGGTATGCCTTCCTTAAAGGGAAGAAGGATGTCTTTTGCTTTCTTTTCCTTCATTATTACCTTTTCTGACCCAATAGGCCGTTTCTTTGCCACCAAAAAGGGGGCTTGAAACTTTTATCAATTCAAGATATATGCCAAATATTACCGGCAGAGGAGCATAACTGATAACTCTCTTAGATATATGGATTTTTTGTCTTTTTATTTCCCTCAAGCCCAAGAATGAAAGCATCGGGTGTAATCTTTAGGGTGACAGTGGTAGAGAAAAGAAGTTTTCATTAATATCTGACAGTAGAACCCTCCTTATTCATGAAGGCAAGTCATCTAGTATAGCGTTTCACGAAAAGACTGTCATTTCGACCGTGGGGAGAAATCTGTCTATTTACATTGATACGGAACAAGATTTCTCGCTTTGCTCGAAATGACAGTATTGCATATGTCATTTATGGAACGATGTACTAGTATGTGTTCTTGTCGGTACTAAATCTCAGTTAAAATACCTGTTTGCTTAAAACTAGCCTAACAGACTATAGGCTATAGACTAATAGCCTTTTAACTTTGGGGCAGGTTTTTTGGGGAGGTAATCACCAGTTGACATGGTGTAACCTGGATGTTTACAAAAAAGGTCGTTCCCCCATCTAATCCTTTTCTCTTGTGATCGTTGGCGACCAATTTAGCCTGTCTTTTCAACCGGTTATTTTTTTTCATCAAGTACTTTTCCCCTCTGGCACAATTCTTGAGTTCATTAATGGACAGAAAAGTATGATTATGGTATTGGGTTCCAATCAGATTTCTCGCTGCACTCGAAATGACAATAACTGTAACGGTATTATTGAAATGTTCTACTAGTTTTAACATTATCAAAGGAGGTAGTTAACTATGGCAGAGGAAAAAACCATTACGTCAATGATGGTTGAAGATCGTGTATTTGAACCGTCGGATGAGTTCAAACAGAAAGCCGCAGTAAAGAGTATGGATGAATACAAGAAGATGCATAAGGAATCGTTAGAAAATCCAGAGGCGTTTTGGGAGAAGATAACAGATGCCATGCTTTGGGATAAGCGCTGGGACAAATTCTGTGAATCGGATTTTAACAAAGCCGATATAAAATTTTTTATTAATGGAAAGATTAATGCATCAAAAGAGTGTCTGGACAAACATCTTGACACCCCCCGGAGAGACAAAACCGCTCTAATCTGGGAAGGGGAGCCGGAGGGAGAAAGCCGCACTTTCACATATAAAGAGCTTTATCTTGAGGTCTGTAAATTCGCCAATGTTCTGAAAAAACTGGGGGTAAAAAAGGGGGATCGGCTTACCATCTATCTCCCTATGATACCAGAGCTTCCAATTGCTATGTTGGCTTGCGCCCGAATAGGCGCCATTCACAGCGTTGTTTTCGGTGGATTTAGCGCTGACTCTTTACGGGACCGAATTATCGACTGCCGTTCCACCTTTCTCGTTACCAGCAATTACGGTTACCGGAGCGGCAAAACCCTTTCTTCTAAGGCAAATGCCGATGATGCGCTTAAGGACTGTCCGGATGTTGAGAAGGTGGTAGTGGTAAAGAGGATTGATAAAGATACCCCTATGAAAGAGGGAAGAGACCTCTGGTGGGATGAACTAATGGCAGAGGCTAATGCCGATTGTCAGGCAGAAGTCATGGATGCAGAAGACCCCCTTTACATTCTTTATACCAGCGGCAGCACCGGAAAGCCAAAGGGGGTACTCCATACTATTGGCGGATATCTCACTTATATCCATGCCAACATGAAGTGGATATTTGATGTGAGGGATGAGGATATCTTCTGGTGCACGGCGGATATTGGCTGGGTGACCGGTCACAGCTTTATTGTTTATGGCCCTTTGTCGGTTGGTACTACTACCCTTATGTTCGAAGGAGTCCCTAATTGGCCTGAGCCTGACCGATTCTGGAAGGTCGTTGAAAAATACAGGGTCAACATATTCTACACCGCTCCCACGGCATTGCGCGCCTTGATAAGGGAAGGGGATGAATGGCCTAATAAACGTGACCTGAGCAGTCTTCGCCTGTTGGGTACGGTGGGTGAACCCATCAATCCGGAGGCATGGATTTGGTATTATGAGGTGATTGGAAAAAAACGCTGCCCCATTGTGGATACCTATTGGCAGACAGAGACCGGAGGTATTATCATTACTCCTCTACCAGGGGCTATACCGACCAAGCCTGGTTCAGCCACCATGCCATTCCCCGGTGTTGATGCTGTGGTGTTACGGGAAGATGGCTCTGAAGCTGAAGAAAACGAAGGGGGCTACCTCTGCATCAGAAAACCCTGGCCGGGTATGATGAGGACCGTCTTTGGAGCTCATGAACTTTTCCATAAAACCTACTTCAGCCGATTCCCCGGTATTTATTACACGGGAGACGGGGCCAGGCGAGATGAGGATGGGTATTTCTGGGTGATGGGTCGGCTGGATGATGTAATAAACGTGTCCGGTCACAGGATGGGGACGGCAGAGATCGAAAGTGCCCTGGTATCCCATCCTACGGTTTCTGAAGCAGCGGTTGTGGGGTATCCCCATGAATTGAAGGGCCAGGGGATATATGCCTTTGTGACCCTGAAATTGGGAGTAGACCAAACCGATGACTTGAAAAAGCAGCTTATTGCCCATGTGAGAAAAGAGATCGGCCCTATTGCCGCTCCTGATAAAATTCATTATGCGGACGCACTGCCCAAAACTAGAAGCGGCAAGATCATGCGGCGAATCCTCAAGAAGATCGCTGCAGGGGACATCTCAAATATTGGGGACACATCTACCCTCGCCGATCCAAGTGTGGTGGATATCCTTATTAAGAAACGTCTATAAAG